>DMHA01000234.1:0-5557 GCA_003449615.1 Flavobacterium sp. | reverse complement strand
ATGGCAGATGGCAGATGGCAGATCGCAGGTGGCAGATGGCAGATGGCAGGTAGCAGATGGCAGATGGCAGGTTGGAATAGATAATGAGATTGAAAATTTTATAAAAAAAATTACATTAAAAAAATTAGTTTATAATGCAGCAAAAGGTATTTGATTACAAATTTAGAATTCTGATTCTGTAATCTGTAATCTGCAACCTGAAATCTGCCCTCTAAAATTATGAAAGCAAAAGCATTCGATACCCGTTTATTCAAAAGAATATTACAATATACAAAGCCTTATAAGTTACGCTTTAATGGTGTGATTATTTTTGCCGTTTCATTATCTGTTTTTGCAGCTTTACGACCGTATTTATTAAAACAAACAGTCGATGGATACATTAAAACCCACGACCAATTTGGACTTTTACTGTATGTCAGTCTAATGGGATTTGTTTTGTTACTGGAAGTTTTTTCTCAATTTTTCTTTGTCTTTTGGGCTAACTGGCTTGGACAAGACATCGTAAAAGACATTCGAAATAAAATGTTCAAACATATTCTAAGCTTCAAAATGAAATATTTTGACAATGTGCCTGTAGGACAACTCGTGACTCGTTCGGTTTCGGATATTGAAGCCATTGCACGGATTTTTAGTCAAGGATTATTTATGATCATAAGTGATATGATGAAAATGATTGTGGTGCTGGGGTTTATGTTTTATATGAATTGGAAACTTACTTGGATTGTCATCGTTGCGATGCCAATTTTAGTGTTCTTCACTCGAATTTTTCAAAAGAAAATGCAAATCGCTTTCGAGGAAGTTCGTACACAAATTGCCAATTTGAACTCCTTCGTTCAGGAACGAGTGACAGGAATGAAAATTGTACAATTATTTCATCGGGAAGATATTGAATTCGAAAAATTCAAAACCATCAATCAAAAACACAATAAAGCTTGGATAAAAACCATTTTATACAACTCCATCTTCTTTCCTATTGCCGATATTATTTCTTCGTTAACCCTTGGTTTTGTTGTACTTTACGGAGGAATTAAAATATTGAATGGGGACAATTTCACCACCTTTGGAGATTTGTTTTCCTACACCATGTTTATCGGGATGTTATTCAATCCGTTGCGTCAAATTGCAGATAAATTCAACGAAATGCAACTCGGAATGATTGCCGCCAATCGTGTTTTTGATATTCTCGACACCCAAGACCAAATTCAAGATACGGGAACTATCGAAGCGCCTATATTCAAAGGAAGTATTCAATTTAAAGATGTTCACTTTGGCTATATCGCCGAAGAATATGTGATTAAAGGAATCGATTTAGATGTAAAAGCAGGAAAAACCATTGCCATTGTTGGAGCCACAGGAGCAGGAAAATCAACGATTATCAATTTGCTGAACCGTTTTTATGAAATTAATAGCGGAACGATATGTATTGACGGTCAAAACATTGAAAATTACACTTTAAGTTCTTTGCGAAAGCAAATAGCGGTGGTGTTGCAGGACGTTTTTCTTTTTGCCGATACCATTTTCAATAATATTACCCTCAACAATCCCGATATTTCTCGGGAACAAGTTCTGGCTGCCGCCAAAAAAATTGGCGTCCATAAATTCATTATGAGTTTGCCCGATAATTATGATTTTGATGTGAAAGAGCGTGGCGTTATGCTGTCTTCGGGGCAACGCCAATTGATTGCTTTTCTGCGTGCTTATGTGAGCAATCCGAGTATTCTGATTTTGGATGAAGCCACTTCTTCTATTGATACTTATTCGGAGGAATTGATTCAGAAAGCGACCGAAAACATTACCAAAGGCAGAACTTCTATCGTAATTGCACATCGTTTGGCCACCATTCTCAAAGCCGACAAAATTGTAGTGATGGACAAAGGCTTGATTGTCGAGCAAGGAACGCATCAGGAATTATTGACCTTTGAAAATGGATATTACAAAAAATTATACGACTCTCAGTTTGCTTTAGAAATCGACACCACAAATAACTAATTAAATTTATTCCTTATGGCATTTACAATTGCAATTTCCAAATACCGAACTCCTCTAAAAAAGAACATCTGGCTTCAAATTTTTATTGTTTTTTTTCTTGTCAATTGGGCAAATTCCTATATCGGAAATACTGATACCGCCAATTGGATATTAGAAAACACCTTAGTTTTTTTATTCCTTGGCTTTATAACATTCAACTACAAAAAATTCCAATTTAGCGACCTTAGCTATTTGTTAATTTGTGTTTATTTGTGTCTGCACGTTTACGGTTCAAAATACACTTATGCCGAAAATCCGTTTGGTTACTGGCTAAAAGAGGCACTCGATTTATCCCGAAATCATTACGACAGAATTGTTCATTTTAGTTTTGGATTTTTATTGGCTTACCCCATGCGTGAAATGTTTTTGAAATGGCTCAAATTCCCAACTTGGGTAGCTTGGACTTTGCCCATAGAAATCACACTTTCCATCAGTGGTTTTTACGAATTAGTCGAATGGGCAGTTGCTGATGTATTTTTCAAAGCACAAGGAGATGCTTATTTAGGAACACAAGGTGATATTTGGGATGCACAAAAAGATATATTCTTGGCATTTATAGGCTCCATACTGGCAACCACTATTGTGTCTTTTGTGAAAAAAGTGTTCAATTTACGGGAGAAATAGAATAATTTGATAGTATTTCAAAGCCAAATTAGTTCCACCACCTAACGCAAATTGTGCTACGCTGGGTAATCTTTAAATTCTACGATTGTTTGTTTTAAAATCGAACTTACTGCATACCTATTGGTTTGAATCGTGCAAAAGTGGGTACATTGTATCTTTTTGCAACCATTGCACAAACTTCATTACTGATACGCTCATTTGTGCTTTTGACAGAAGCATTTATTTTTAAAGTTTCTCGATTTCTTCTTTTGAAAGTCCCGTTGCTTCAATAATTATCTCAATCGAAACTCCTAATTTTTTGAATGATTTTACAGTTTCTAATTTACCTTTTAATTCGCCTTCGTCGAAAGCTGTGTCAACAGCATAATCATACACGGCTTTATTATCTCTAAATACTTTTAAACTGTATTGATAACTATCTAGCTCTGTTGGTGCCAACTTAGCTAATTCTGCTTTGTCAAAAGCTTGTCTAAAAACTTCATCAGAAAAAATTGTTGGTATAGATTGAAAATCCTCTAAATGTTTGATGAAATACAACCACTGCTCAATTCGAGTTTTCAAATCAGCTTCTTTTTTCTTGAAATTTGGCATTTCAAGATAGATATAGGTCAGCTTTTCATAAAAAGTTTTATTGTTTTGATTCTTGAGTTTTATGGTGTGAATCACTTCACTTTTTTCAGGTTCACTTTCGTAGTCATCAAAGGTAAAATCGAGAATTCCGATACAATAAACGGCTTTCAAATTGTAGTTCCATTCGCCTCTTTCTGCTTGTTCCTGAATTGGAAAAGTAGAATAATAAATGGTTCGTTCTTTGAAATAATTTTGCTTGGATTTTTGTAATTCTACAATAAATTTTTCGCCTTTTTCGTTTTCGCAATAAATGTCATAAATGGCTTTTCTATCAAATTCAGTTTGTCCTAATTGCTCCTTATTTTTGAAAGAAAGGCTTACAATTTGATCATTTTCAGGCAAAAGAGCATTCAAAAAATCTAGCAATAAAGGTTTGCTTGCTTCTTCTCCAAATATTTTTTTAAAGCCGAAATCTGTAAACGGATTGATATACTTTGCTTGCATTTCAAATTATTTTTAACAAAAATACGATTTAATTTTTGAAAATTAAATATTTTTTGATTTTAGTAGCTTATTATCAAGCATCTCATAACTAATGAATTGAAGGATAAAAAGCTTGATTGTCAAGTAAGGAACACATAAGAAATTACAAAAAAATCAGGGGGTTTTCAATGGACTTATTTAATTTTTATTCCTTTTGGTTTAGGAAAATCTTTCCCCAAATAGTCGTACAGTCTTCTCACTTTTGAACGCCAACTTATTTTTGCTTCAATCCAAGTTTTGCTGCTTCCCAATACTTCTATTCTATCGTTTGAATGTGATGGACTGTTTTGTTTTGATGATTCTACATTATCGAATGCTAATAGCAACTCTGGTTTGTCGATTGGATTTATTTCCATGTCTAAATCAAAAATTGTCTGGTGTTCAGGCAAATTAAATTGTTCACATTTGATCTTAAAATGATGGAATAAATCAACCAAAGACATCTCATCAGTGATGTAATCTAAATCATAAATGTCCTTTTTAGCAAAACGATTTGAAGCACTCATTAATTTGAATAAACCAATGTCTATTTTGTGAATTAATCGAATATCATTATTGAAATCAGGGTTGAATAAGCATTTCATATTCTGTAAAAATTCCACTTTTATGACTTCGTTATCTTTTGAAATGAACATTTTTAAAAACAAAAATTGTTCGTCTAATTGAGTATTTAGCAACATTGCATTTACTTGCTTCTTGCCATATAGGCTTTCAACTTCTTTTATAATTTGTTCAAAACCAATTCTTCCTATGATTTCTGGAGCAATAAAATCGATATCAATAGATATACGATGATTGTATCTCAAAGCCAAATTAGTTCCACCACCTAAAGCAAATTGTGCTATGCTGGGCAAATTTTGTAATTCTAGTATTGTTTGTTTTAAAATGGAACTTACTGCATTCATATTTGTTTGAAACGTGCAAAAGTGGGTACATTGTATCTTTTGGCAACCATTGCACAAACTTCATTACTAATACGCTCTTTTGTACTTTTGAGGTATTTAAGTATGATGGTTTGGGAATAATATTGCTCTAATTTAAGAATATCCGTTGCAAATGTTTCAGGTGTTGTTGCAAACAAAGCCCTTGGAATGATAATGTCCTTATCTCTAGAAAGATTAAGTTTACTATGATCCATATCCCAAAATAAGTGTTTGGGAAAAATTGTTGCTATGTTTATCGATTGTTTCACTATACAAAATTAGTATTTATTTACTTTAAAAATTTATTTCTTGATTTAATCTTTAGATTTCTTGCTTTTAAATAGGTAATCTTGCTCTAATTTTTGATCAAATTCGAGACTTAAGGTGGAAAAAATTGATAAGCTAAAATACGTTTTTTTATGACTTTTTAGCCAACAAGCTAACGAGTAATTCACTTTTGGAACTCCATCAAAACTGTAATTTTCTTTTGATTGTCCACTATACTTTCTATCAGTTCGGGTGAAGTAGTGTTGTTTACTGTAAAATTTTCAGCATAACCTGCATAAGAATGACCTTTAAATTTTGCATTACCAAAATTCACATTTTCCACATTTTTGAGTAATTCATAAACATCAGTTTCAAAACAATCAGCAATTTTTAAAAGGTTTTCTGAATTTGGTATAGATTTGTCTGATTCCCACTTGCCAATAGCGGCTTTAGAGATATTGAGTTCATGTGCCAATTTTTCTAGTGAAATTCCTTTTTTATTCCTGTAATTACGTAGTTTTGTTCCTAAAGTCATGATTTATAATTTTTAGCTAAAGTATGAAATAAACTTTAGTAACCAAAAAAAGACACTTTAGTTTACC
>DMHA01000098.1:3245-3576 GCA_003449615.1 Flavobacterium sp. | reverse complement strand
TTTTTGTCATTATTTCTTTTGGTCCACATTTGGAGATAGATTCAGGTATTTACAGATGCCCCCGATTATATAAAACTTAAAATTGCTCAAAGTCAGGAGATTTTTACTTCGTAAGTTCACTTTTCGTGTGCACAATTTTTCACAAGAACATTTCTTCTAGTAGGAAGGATTGGTTTTGAATAGTTCTCGGGTGGATTTCATTTCAGCTGATTTGAAGGTTTATTAATCCAGTAATGGCGAGTAGACATAAAACACTAACGTTTTCGGGCTTGGCGAAGGTGGCGGATTAAGGAAGCCTAAACTTTCGGTTTTCACTGACTTTGCAAGTACA
>DMHA01000098.1:0-3189 GCA_003449615.1 Flavobacterium sp. | reverse complement strand
ATTAAGCCCAAAACCCGCCATTTCTGCAAACTGCTGTTGAACTAAACCTAAGGTAGCTGTATCGTGAATAACAACTTTCAAATTGTTGGTGATAATCATTTTAAAACTTAATAATAGTTCCTTATTGTTAAGGAATTTGTAATCGGTTTCGTTCAACAGGAGTTTTATTGTTCGTGCTGCACACCCAACCAAGCCTTGCTGTTACCTGCTGTTACAATTTTTAATGAGCGGCTTTCCATTTGTAAAGGTCTTCAATGGAAATAAATTCTGTAAATCCTTTTTTAGCAAGTCCTGAAACTAATTTTTTGTCTCCGCTCCAAATTTTACAATTGAAATGTTTTGAATAAGCGATATACGGTGCGTCTTTAGGGTCAACATCTGAAACTAGTTTTTCTGCCAGTAGCCAGGCAGATTGTTTGATTTGTTCCTCCGAAATAAATTTAATGTCTTTGCATATTTGGAATTCAGCCTCTCTAACTTCTTCGAGAGTCATTCCAGATAATTTAGAAATTTTAGAATGATACTTATAAATTTCTGTCCTTAAAAATTCTGGAGCAATAAATACAAAGCTGTTGGCCGAGTTGATTAGTAAGTCACCTATTTTTCCATTAGAATTTAGTATTCCACTAAAAACAATATTTGCGTCAACAATTACTATCACTTAAATAAAGCGTTTCTTGTTTTTAGTCCACCAAGATGCATTTAGCTCGTCTGCAAGCTTGTCAATGTCTGATTGTTTAGCTTTAGATTTTGCTGTCGCTTCAAGATATTTTACATAATCGATAAGTCTTTGGAGTCCAAAACTGTCTACGGTCGAAGAAACCGTTATTGTTATCTGTTTGTTATTTGTTCGTTCGATTAACATTGTCTGTAATTTTTAGCTCATCAAAGGTAGTTAAATAGTAATGTTTTAGCAAAAGGTTTTTTTTATGCAGTCAAAAGCAATAGTAGTCAATACGGCTATTTCATTTAGTTTTTATTTTTATTGGTGTTCGATGATTTCAATTCATTGTTTGTGCTGCGCACCCAATGAAACTCTAGCTGTTGCGTTCGGATTTTTATTTATTTTCAGTTTCTTCAAAATTTAGATTTCCATTTTCGTAATCTTCAATTATTTTTTTTGCTTTATCAAAATCTTCGTTTTTAACTTTAAGAATTACAGGATTAAATCCTCCAGAAGTTATTGTCCAAGGTTGAATAGTTCCCATATTTTCGTTTTGAGTACAATACTTCGATATTTATATTTTCCAATAAATTTCTGATATTCATTGTTTCGCTGTAAGTTCCGCTAAATATATTTATCATTTTGCTTAATTTTTGTATTTTATGCCTACTCTATTCAATTTTCGGCTACCTTGTTTATTTATTAGTTGTCAATTTGAATTTCATACGTTTTGCCATCTTCGCCATCAACACTTGCTCGTCCATCTTCGTCAATATCTGCATATGAAATATGGTCTTCGTCTAAATAGCCATCGTTTGGAAAGTTTATTTGAACAACTTGACAGTCTTGAACTTCAACATCAAGTGTATAAGTTGCGGAATAACCTGTTTCCGGATTATTGTAGTCAACAGTTGCAGAGTAATTTCCATCTTCAAATTTGCAACCCGAATTATTTTCTTCTAATTTTTCATCATTTTCGCCTTCGCCTGTTCTATACCTTGTTTCTTCTTCACTGCTTTCTTGTTCAGTTGAATATGAATTTTTTGAACTTTCATCGCTGTTATTTTCACTGCTTTTGGAATTGCAAGAAGTTATTAAGAATAAAATAACAGCTAAATATGATATTGTGATTTTAATTTTCATAGTTTATTCAAAGATTTTATCATACCATTTTGCAACATCATCTTTTATCAAGTCGTGATATTTATATAAAGTTAAAGCAAGGCCAAACTCTGCTCTTTTTGCTTTGCTTTCATTTACAGTAAAATATCCATAAAATTCTCCATCCTTGTCCACAATAACTGGTGGATTAGAACCATATGAATTCCAGGGTGAATTTGCATTGTATTCACTTCCATACGTTCCATATTCGTTCCAAATTGATTTAGAATTGTAGCTACTTCCATATGTTCCGTACTCATTCCAAATTGAATTTTTGTCGTAATTGTTACAATTCAGACAACCAAGATATTCATCGTGATTTTGTCCACCATAAATATGAAGTGTCTGCGAAAAACAAGTTGTAGTAAAACCTGTAATTATTAAAAGTGTGAAAATTATTCTATTCATTTCTTGTTGTTTTTAGCGGTTCGGTTCTGTAAAATCACACATAACGTTTTGCCACTTTGAGATGGCTGGAAAATCGCAAACGCTCAGTTTTTCGCTAAACGAAAACTTGATGCGAAACGATAATTCCACTAAATTCCACAATAGACACAGACAGTTGTTGTGAGAAGTTTTTAATTGGCTTTAATAATCATATCTTTTGTGATTCTTATAACTGGAGCAGTTTTAACACTGTCAATTTTAGGACTATTTTTTGGGTCTGAATTTTTTTCTAAGTAAACCGTTGTGGTGTTTTCTTTTTTCAAAACATTTACAACTTTCGTATCAAGTAAAAAAAACTGTTTGAGTTTTGTTCCTATATAAAAATTAATAGTTTTCAAATCATCACATTCAAAAAGTTGGAGATTTTCCAAATTCGGTAAATTTTGAAGATTAAGATTTTCAACTGGATTTCCTTGAATATATAAGGAATTTAATTTTTCATATTTGCCAATAAACTCAAGTTCTTTTAGACCATTTCTAAAAGCATATAATCCTTGTAAGTTTGGCATTTCTTTTATTACTAGTTTTTCTCCTAATTTATTTTCTCCAACATAAAGTTCTTCAATAGTTGTATTTCCATAGAAAACTTCTAAATCGGATATATCATTAGTCATTACGTTTAAGATTTTTAAACTTTTAAAGAATTTCAAGTCATCTAAACTTTTTATGTTTTTTTTATTGACTTTAATTTTGGCTACAGTGTCAATTTCGCTAATTTCGATTTCGTTATTTTTATTGAAATCATAACCAAGTTCAATTAATGCGCTTTTCAAATTTTCATCTTTAAATTTTATTTTTTGTGCATTAGCGTTCAATGAAATTAAAGCAATAATTATAATTAGGAATTTATATTTCATATGTTTTTTTGGTTTTCGTTTTTTTCTAAAATTTCTCACAACTTGTATATAGGTCTGACA
>DMHA01000021.1 GCA_003449615.1 Flavobacterium sp. | reverse complement strand
ACATTAACTTATACCTTTGGAGTAAAACCTTGTTATTGTGCAGAATGATAAAATGGATTTAATAGACAAAATAGATTTAACCAATTTACCCAAACACCTAGCCATCATCATGGACGGGAATGGACGTTGGGCAAAAAATCAAGGTTTGCCAAGAACTTTAGGGCACGAAAGTGGAAAAAAATCGGTTAAAGTGACCATTAAAGCATGTGCTAAGTTGGGAATAAAGTGCCTGACTTTGTATGCTTTTTCGACCGAAAATTGGAACAGACCCAAAGTAGAAGTCGATACTTTGATGAAAATATTAATCAAAACATTGAAGAAGGAACTCAAAACCTTACAGGAGAATAAAATACAATTGAATGCTATTGGCAATTTAGAACAATTACCCAAATCGGCTCAAGAGCAACTTTTGGAAGTAATTGAGAAAACAAAGGAAAATTCTACAACAACTCTAACCTTAGCTTTAAGCTATGGTTCAAGAGAAGAGATTGTAAATGCGGTTAAAAAAATAAGCAATAAAGTTAAAAATAATATAATTTCAATAGACGATATTAACGATTCAATTATAAATGAGCATCTTTACACCCGAAATTTACCAGATGTAGATTTAGTAATAAGAACAAGTGGTGAGCATAGAATAAGTAATTTTTTGTTATGGCAAATTGCCTACGCAGAGTTATATTTTACTGATGTATTATGGCCTGACTTTAAAGAACAAGATTTATATGAGGCTATCCTTAGTTATCAAAAAAGAGAGCGTAGATTTGGAAAAACAAGTGAACAAATTAAATAATTTATTAGTGTTACAAAAAAGCATAAAAATACTTATATGTCTATTGATTTTTGGAAGTTTTTCACAAATTAAGGCACAAGAAAGAGTAGCATTCGACCAAGGGAAATTATACATACTGGCTAAAGTTGACATAGTTGGAAAAATAAGTTTTAACGCAAATACGGTAACCACTTTTGCAGGTCTTGAAAAAGGTCAGGAAATAACAGTGCCAGGCGAAGAAATAAGTAACTCCATCAAAAAGTTAGGAAAACTAGGGCTTTTTGATGAAATTTCTTTCTATATCAACAAAATCGAAAATGACAGTATTTACCTTGATTTGCATATAGAAGAATTACCCAAATTAAATGAAGTAAAATTTGTTGGTGTAAAAAAAGGTAAGATTGAAGAATTAATAAAAGACAACGGTCTAACCAAAGAAAAAGTAGTCAACGAAAACTTAATCACAACTACAAAATATTACATCGAAAACAAATACAAAAAAGATGGCTTCTTCAATACCAAAGTAGCCATAAATACCGTTATAGATACTTCATTAGCAAACCATGTGAACATGGTTGTAAAAATTGATAAAGGAGCGAAAGTCAAAATTAAAGATATTGTATTTGAAGGAAATAGTAAAATAAAATCTGAAACCCTTCGAAAAGCGATGAAGGATACCAAGCGAAAAAAATTGCTTACTCTCAAATCTTCAAAGTTCATCCAAGCAAAATATGATGAAGATTTAGAAAAATTAATTTCAGCTTATAAAGAACGCGGATACAGAGATGCGAGAATTATTTCAGATTCAGTAGCTTATGATGAAAATTTGAAGGCATTGATGATAAAATTAAAAGTTGAAGAGGGCAATAAATACCGTTTTGGGAATATCAAATTCCTTGGAAATACTGTGTATTCAGACGAAGGACTTCTCTCAATGATTGGAATTAAAAAAGGAGATACCTATAATGGCGTACTTTTAGAAAAAAGAATTGCCGATAAGTCTAAACCAGATGGCGATGATATTACCAATTTATATCAAAATAATGGGTATTTATTTTCTAACATTAACGCAGTAGAAACCAAAACGGCCAATGATTCTATCGATTTTGAAATTAGAATTACTGAAGGTCCAATAGCTTATTTCAATAAAATAACCGTTACCGGAAATGACAAAACAAACGATCACGTAATTTATAGAGAATTAAGAACCAAACCTGGAGAAAAATACAATAAAGATTTACTCATTAGAACCATTCGAGAAATTGGGCAATTAGGATTTTTTGATCCTGAAGCTATTGAACCAAAATTCAAAAATGTAGATGCTTCCGCAGGAACAGTTGACATTGAATATCCTTTGACCGAAAAAGGAGCCAGCCAAATAGAATTGCAAGGAGGTTATGGAGGTGGTGGTTTCATAGGAACTTTAGGACTTTCGTTCAACAATTTTTCGGCAAGAAATTTATTCAAGAAAGAAGCTTATAAACCTCTTCCTATGGGAGATGGTCAAAAAGTATCTTTGCGATTACAAGCAAGTTCTTTTTTCAGAACCTATAGTCTTTCGTTTTCAGAACCTTGGTTTGGAAAACGTAAACCGGTGCAATTAAATACCTCTTTATCTTATACAAGTCAGTATTTAAATAACTTTCAGACTCAAAATGTAGATAGAAGTAAAAGTTTTAACATCCTAACCATATCAGCAGGAATCTATAAAAGACTGAGCGTACCCGATGATTACTTTGGATTATCGCAAACCATCAGTTACCAACATTATGATTTGAATAATTATAATACAGGATTATTTACCTTTGGTAACGGAGCTTCAAGAAATTTAGCTTACACTATTG
>DMHA01000427.1 GCA_003449615.1 Flavobacterium sp. | reverse complement strand
CCTAACAGGAAAAGCGAAAGTGCAAAGACATTCATCAAACCAAAAATCAAGGCTGGCTTGTTTCTTCTTCCTTTAAAAAATCTATCGGAAACAAATCCAGAGGAAGCGGTTCCTAGAATTCCACAAACCGCACTAATTGCTACTAATGTATTGGCTTGAGTCAGCGAATAGCCTTTGGCAGTCTCGAAATAATAAGGCCCCCAACTATTGACTGCATATCTGGAGATGTACATAAAAGCACTTGAAACAGCCAAAATCCATACCGAAGGATTTTTAAGAACGGCTTTTTGTTCTTCCCAAGTGGATATTTTTTCTTTCCTGAAATCTTCGTTCACTGCGGGTAAACCTTTGCTTTCAGGCGAGTCGTGAAAAAAGAAAGCTATGATTAAAGCTCCCAATAATCCAACGATTGCTGCTGCTCTAAAACCCCACTGCCATCCGAAGGAGGTTGCTACTACGGCGGTTAAAATATAAGTAAGTGCCTCGCCAATGTTATGGCTGGTGCTCCAAAAACCATAAAAACTGCCTCTTTCTTTATCGGTGTACCATCGAGAAAGTGAAACAATACAAGAGGGCGAACCCATAGACTGCACCCAACCATTGATACCCCAACAAATTGCAAAAAAGAAAAAACTGCTGGTAAAACCCATAACCAAGTTGACCAAAGCCGATATTAAAAGCCCGGTTGCCATAAACCGTTTTACGTTGCTATGGTCTGCCAAGAAACCGTTGGTGAGTTTCCCAATTGCATAGGCGAAAAACAAGGCGGAACCAATAATTCCCAATTCGGATTCTGTAAGTAAACCACTGTCAACAATGGGTTTTTTGACTACATTAATGCTTAATCGACATACATAATACAAACCATATCCCAAAGTGGCTGAGATAAAAACTTGCCATTTTAGTTTTTTATAGAATGATTTTTGTTCAGATTCTTCTAAAATTACTGGAGTAGGGGATGATTTTTTGAAATAGTTTAACATAATATATTCTTTTGGCGTTCTTAAAATAAGTCACAGTTGATTTCTTGAACATCTTTGCCAAAGTTTTGAATTTCGGCAAAGAATCAAGTTATAAAACACAATTGGTTTAATATAGAATTTTTATTTGTGTAGCTTTTTACTTCTCAAATAATCTAAAAGTAATTGGGGTCTGTCAGTTTGAATCATATTCACTCCGGTTTTTACGTACCAGCCATAAATGCTGTCTTTGTTTTTTACGGCAGCATCGTCTTCATAACCTGCATTCAAAGAAGACCATAACGAATTGACCCAAATTCTGCTCCCTTTTTCTTTTATTTGAGGAAATCTCTTCAGTACGGCTGAAGTGTCTTTTGAAAACACTAACTCAAAGGCTTTTACCTTTAACTTCGTTTGATAGTCGTCAATTATTTTCAGGGCATTGGGTTGTTTGTCAAGATTGATAATGGGCATAAATGTGATGGTGTCTAATTTTGTCCCAAAATCGGCCATGACTTGGTCTACCGTTTTATCATAGCCTTTCATGACTATTTGTTTTGTGGTGCTAGTTTTTTTGGCAATATCAAAAGCTTGGTCAAAAAATTCATAAGATTTATCCAAATTTACCAGTGCTTTGCCTTTGCAAACCAGCAAGGCTTCTTCCAGGGTTGGAATCTTGTATTTGGTATCTATTCCTGCACCATTTTTTAAATACATCTTTCTAATTTCCTCAAGAGTCCAGTCTGAAACCAATCCTTTTCCTGTTGTAGTCCTGTTCAATGTTCTGTCGTGCATGATAATCAATTGATTGTCTTTGGTTTTTGCCACGTCCATCTCAATCATATCAACGCCCATAGTAATAGCACTTTCCATAGCTTCTATGGAGTTTTCTGGAAAATTGCGCCAATCACCACGATGAGCAGCAACAATAATGTCTTTGCCATTAGGATTTTCTAAAGAGGCAATAATTGAGGACACATTTTGTGAGTTGGCATTATAGGAATCTTGTTTGACAGCACTAGATTTGCAGCCCAAGAAAAAGATAGTTATCAACAAATAAATACTTGATTTATTTACTAAACTTCCATTTAAAGTTATTAAGGTCATGGACTGTTTTTTAATTATTGATTATAAATTTTTTAGACCCTATTGTAGCATTGTTTTCTGTTTGTACATTAAGAATATAGGTGCCTGGTTGGATACTATTTAACGCTATTTTTTCAAAATTGTTTTCTTGCAATTCTATCGAAAGTGATTTTAGATTTCTACCCAACAAGTCAAATAATGCTAGTTTGGCTTTACCATTATATCCTTCAACCTTTAGGTTTAAATCTCCATTTTTATAAAATACGCTTAATTGTTTCCCGTAATTAGCGTTGAAATCGTCAATTCCTAAAGTGGCATCAGCACTAGAAGTATGCAGTAGGTTTTTACCAAACATGGGCCAATTTGAACTGGCTAAACCAGTAGATGGAATAGCGACAGAATATAATTTTCCGTCATAAGAACCAATATATAAATTTCCGTTACGAATAGCCGGCGAAGACCATAAATTGAAAGCACTTAATGTTACGCTAAAATTTAAAGTACCATCAGCATTGAGGCAATACAATTTATCATCATAAGAACCAAAATAAATTTTTCCATCATCGCCTATAGCTGGTGTGCAATTGATAATATCTCCTACAGTGTAAGACCAAATCTCTGCGCCTGTTGCAGCATTTAAAGCAAATAATTTATTGGTGTCTTTGGTTCCAAAATAAACAACCCCATTATTAAGCACTGGGCTGGAAAGCACTCTTCCAGTATTAACCGATTTCCATTTTAGAGTAGCACTTGAAACACTTGGAGTAATTGCAATTACTGAACCATTTGGTGTTCCTTCGTCAACACCAACAAAAATAGTTCCATCGCTGTCTAAAGCAATATGTCCATCAACATCACCGCCTAAATCAAAAGACCATTTAACAGAACCAGTGTCAGGATTTAGGGCATATAAAAAATTATCATCAGAAGCTACATAAACGGTGCCATCGGATGCAATAGCGGCTGTGGATCGAATGCTAAATGTAGCAGTTGTAAACACCCATTTTTGAGTGCCATCGGGGTTTATAGCATAAAATTTACCCATATTAGATCCTGTACTTTTATCAACGCCAATATAAATCGTGCCATTATTAGCAATTGCGGGGCTTGTACCTATGGAAAAATCAACGGTGTTAAATTTCCATTTTTGTGTGCCATCAGGTTTGATGGCATGTAAAAATTTGTCTTTTGCTCCAACATAAATGGTACCATCGCTACCAATTGCAGCTGGTGAATATACATTATCAGTAATGTCTGTATAAGTCCATTTTAAAGTTCCATCAGGATTTATGGCATGAAAAGCAGTGTTGTTTTCTGAACCAATGTAAATGGTGCCATCTGCAGCAATGGCAGGCGATTGAGTTTCTATTCTTACAGCACTAGGAACAGGAAAAGCCCAATTAACAGTTTGCCCAAAACTAAGTTGAGCCAATGCTAAACAAATAAATAATGTAATTTTTTTCATGATAAAGAG
>DMHA01000137.1:3238-3509 GCA_003449615.1 Flavobacterium sp. | reverse complement strand
AGTTTCGCTACTACTTTTGATGTAAATTCTTTGCCCACCGTGGTTATTTATGATAAAAACAAGAAATTGGCAGCAAAAATAAAAGGGGAAATTAAAGTTGAAAATATTCTTAAAAAAATTAGTTCTAAATGAAAAAACAAACCAAAATAGCATTAATAACTTGTTGGTATGGAAACTATCCTTGGTATTTCCCATATTATGTACACTCCTGTTCGTTCAATCCAACGATCGATTTTTATATTATCACAGACAATCTGGACGAAATTCCCAA
>DMHA01000137.1:0-3200 GCA_003449615.1 Flavobacterium sp. | reverse complement strand
AAATTCCCAACAAACCCGATAATCTGATTATTGTCTATAAGACACTTGAGGAAATAAAGGAAACAGCTTCGGAAAAATTGGGATTCACGGTCTGTATCGAAAATCCGTACAAATTATGTGATTTCAAACCTGCTTATGGCTTCCTTTTTCCTGAGATAGTTCAAGGCTATGATTTTTGGGGGCATGGAGATATAGATGTTGTTTATGGAAACATACGGAACTTTATGACCGATGAGGTTTTGAAAAACCATGATGTAATAAGCAGTCGGCATGATTACATAACTGGATCTTTCTGTTTGTTTAGAAATAACGAATTTATGAATACTCTGTTTAAAAAAAGTATCCATTATGAGTTTGTATTTAGAAATCCCATGAATTTTTGCTTTGATGAATGTAATTATTTATTTGGAGAGTTGCAAAATGGAGCTTCAATATTTGATTTCCCGGATAGAATACAAAGTATGACTTATGTAGTGAAGAATGAAGAAAAAAAGAAAAACTTAAAAGCCTATTTTGATTTTATTATTATAGAGGGAAATCCTGGAGAGATTGAATGGATTGAAGGGAAAATCATATATAAAAAGGAATTTGAAGCTTTATTTTATCATTTGATAAAGCTAAAAACAAGTTGTATCAATAAAACCGTACTAAATCCGATTCCAAAATCCATTTTTTTTACAACAGATGACATTTTGAGCAAACAAGAATAATGATTTCAAAGCACATACAAAAAACCCATACGCTACAACTCGATCAAACAGACTGTGGCGTTGCCTGTTTACTTTCTGTTATCAAGTTCTACAATGGTAGCCATTCGCTCGAAAAACTACGGGAATTGAGTGGCACCACAAAACAAGGCACAACGATGTTGGGTTTGTGCCAAGCGGCAAACGGCTTGGGTTTTACGGCCGAAGGCTACAAAACAGATTTAGAATCTCTAAAAAGGCACGGTGAACCAGTTATATTGCTAACGCTAAACGAAGGTCAGGCACAACATTATCTCGTTTGTTATGAGTATAATACCCAAAACGGTTTTTTGATTGGCGACCCTGCCAAAGAGGTCTATTATTTGAACGAGGCCGAATTAGAAAAAAAATGGGTATCAAAAAAGTGCTTGGTCTTGTCACCCAACGAAAATTTTATTACCACTAAAGAAGCCACAAAATCTCAAAAAAGATATTTCATTAATTTACTCAAAGAAGATTATAAATTACTGATTTTTAGCGTTGTAATTGGCGTTTTTGTTGCGGCACTAGGAATGGCAATGGCTATTTTTTCGCAAAAATTGATTGATGATATTTTGCCATCGCATAAACTCAATAAATTAATTACAGGCATTGTTTTACTTACCGTTTTACTTTTGGCAAGAGTCGGGTTTACTATTTTACGGGCGTTTTTACTGCTTCAGCAATCCAAAGATTTTAACAATAGAATCAACAACCAGTTTTATAGTTCGTTGTTGCATTTGCCCAAACCTTTTTTTGATACTCGAAAAATTGGGGAATTGGTAGCAAGATTGAACGATACAGGGCGCATACAGGGAGTTATCCAAACGCTTACTAATGGTTTGGTTATTGATATTTTGGTTTCGATAACCTCAATCGTTTTTTTATTTCTGTATTCTTGGCAAGTAGCGGTCTTTTCCTTGATTAGTCTTCCTGTTTACTTTTACATCATTTACAGAAGCAATAAGAAAATCATCAATGCCCAGCGAGAAGTAATGCAAAATTACGCCTTTAACGAAAGTAATTATATTGCTTCGATACAGGGTGTAGCTACCATAAAGAACCACAACAGGCAATCTGTTTTTGCAAAGGTTGGCGAAGTTGTTTTTGGAAATTATCAAGAAAAAATATTCAATTTAGGGAAGATAAATATTCAATTGTCGTGGCAGGCAGGTTTGTCGAGTGTGGTTTTCTTGATTGGGATTTTAATTTACACTTCGATGGCAGTTTTCAATAAAGAAATGAAACTGGGCGAACTGATGGCTGTTTTGGGAATTGCGGGTTCTTTGTTGCCTTCTATTGCTAGTTTAGCCTTGATTTCGATTCCCATCAACGAGGCAAAAATTGCTTTCAATAGAATGTTTGAATTTGCTTCCATCGAAAAAGAAAAAGAAACAGGAGTTACAATTTCGACTTTGGAAAACATTACAATCAATAATTTATCGTTTCGTTTTGCAGGAAGAAGCGAATTATTGTCAGGCATCAATATTGAGATCCAAAAAGGAAAACTCACTGCAATTGTTGGAGAAAGTGGTAGTGGAAAAAGTACAATAGGACAAATTTTGCAACGTTTTTACAATTTTGAAAAAGGAGAAATCATCATTAACAATCAATATCATCTTTCGGAAATTGAGTTGGAAAGTTACCGCAATTTGATTGGTGTCATTCCGCAGGAAATCACGATTTTCAACGGGAATGTAGTTGATAATATTTTGCTGGGCAAGGAAGAAAACCCAGAAAACCTGTTACAATTTATTCAGACTTATGGTTTTGATACTTACTTTAATCAATTGCCCCAAGGATTGGCAACGCTTCTTGGCGAAGAAGGAATTAATTTATCGGGCGGACAAAAACAAATTATCGCTTTGGCAAGAGCTTTGTATAAAAAACCACAACTCTTAATCCTTGACGAAGCCACCGCTGCAATGGACAGAAATACCGAACAATTTACGATTGATTTGTTGCAAAAAGTCAAGAAAGAATGTGCCATATTTTTCATTTCACACCGTTTGAATATGCTCAAAAACAGTGCAGATACTATTTATATACTTGAAAATAAAACAATTACCGCTTCGGGCAATCATCAAAAACTAATGGAAACCGATAATTTTTATAGTGCGTACTGGAAAGGTTTTTAATCAATAGTTTACTCAGCTTTTAATACTTTCCCATTCTTGTTGTCAAGGATGGGTTTTTTTGTTTTATTTAACACCTTTTTACGCCCTATTTCTCTACTTTTACCAACCGTTGGCTTAAAGTGCCAAGCAGATGAAATAATCTAAATACCTGTATGAGTAATATACTTGAAGTAAACAATGTTGTCAAGAAATATGGCGATTTCGTTGCCCTAAATGAAGTTTCGCTAACCGTTCCAAAGGGAAGCATTTATGGGCTTTTAGGTCCAAATGGTGCCGGAAAGACATCACTTATCCGAATTATCAATCAAATTACGATGCCTGATAGTGGAGAGATTAT
>DMHA01000409.1:7157-8466 GCA_003449615.1 Flavobacterium sp. | reverse complement strand
GTAATCGATTTCATTGTAAAAATATATAGTTAATAATTATAAAAATTCTTCTTTCTTATACTCCCGTCTTCCATCTTCTCACTTCCAACTCCCCACTTCCATCTTCCAACTCCCCACTCTTACATCAAAAACTTCCCACTAATTGAATTGTTGTGTTGTACCATCTGCATTACTTCGGCAAAAAGTGGGGCACAACTTACCACTCTTATTTTGTTGGATTGCTTTTTTAACGGAATAGAATCGGTTACGATTAATTCTAGCAACTTCGATTTTTCTATTTTTTCATAAGCATCGCCTGATAAAATGGCGTGTGTACAAATCGCTCTCACGCTCAAAGCTCCTTTTTCTATCATTAAATCGGCGGCTTTCGCCAATGTGCCTCCGGTGTCGATCATATCATCGACCAAAATTACATTTTTGCCTTTTACTTCACCAATCAGCTCCATAGTGTCAATGATGTTGGCTACTTTTCGCTGTTTGTAACAAATCACCACATCCGACTCTAAAAATTTAGAATAGGCATAGGCTCTTTTTGAACCTCCCATATCTGGGGAAGCAATGGTTAAATTTTCTAAGCCCAAACTGTTTACATACGGCAAAAATATGGTCGATGCAAAAAGGTGATCTACTGGTTTTTCAAAGAATCCTTGTATCTGATCGGCGTGCAAATCCATCGTCATTATTCTTGTTGCGCCGGCAGTTTCTAATAATTTAGCCACTAATTTTGCTCCAATCGGAACTCTTGGTTTGTCTTTTCTATCTTGTCTTGCCCAGCCAAAATAAGGTATTACTGCGGTGATGTGTCTTGCCGAAGCACGTTTTGCAGCATCTATCATCAGTAACAATTCCATCAAATTATCGGCAGTTGGAAAAGTGGAACAAACAATAAACACTCTCAAACCACGAATAGACTCTTCATAAGAGGGTTGATATTCCCCATCACTATATCGTGACATTACAGCTTTTCCTAAAGGAATTCCATATTCATTGGCGATTTTCTCTGCGAGATAAACACTTTGCGAACATGCAAAAATTTTAGCTTCTGGCTCTAAGTGTGACATTTGGTTTGTTGTTTTATTGCCAAGTCATCCACGAAATTTGGCTTTTGTTGCCTAAGCCAAATAATGTATCCGCCTCGAATGTAGTTAGTTAGTTGTGTTTCGTTTTACCGAGGTGCAAATTTAGGAATAAAATCGAACTCTGAAAGGAAATTTTAGAGTATTTTTATTAGAATTTGTTATAATATTTTTTACATTTGCACCGTGTTAAAGGAAAAAGATGTTTGGCTATCCCTAAATATCTCTTTATT
>DMHA01000409.1:0-6980 GCA_003449615.1 Flavobacterium sp. | reverse complement strand
TGGCGGAATTGGTAGACGCGCTGGTCTCAAACACCTGTGGGAAACCGTGCCGGTTCGACTCCGGCTCCGGGTACAAAAAGCTCTTCTGAAAAGAAGAGCTTTTGTTTTTTACTGGAGACGGGTCAAATCTTTTAATTTGATCCGGATCCGGGTACTTTAAAAATCCTTAACTGCTTATATTTTAGTAGATTAAGGATTTTTTTAATTAACCAAAAAAAAATCTCCACGAAGTTGAGGGAGAACCTTATTTTGTTTTCAAAGCAATTGGTAACATCAATAAAAATGGGTTAATCAAATTATAATTCAAATTATCATATTCTGCACCCATATTGATATTTGTGTAATATTTTTTTAGGTTTTTTTGGTACATTTTTTCCGATTGAATATTCCAAGCATTATCCCCCAGCTTTTGAGCCAAAAACCACTTTTCTAACAATCTTGAAATTCTACCGTTACCATCTGCAAAAGGATGTATTTGAGCAAATAATAAATGAATATAGGAAGCATAGTAAAAAACTTCGCTAATGTTTAAATCACTTTCAACTAAAATATTTATATCTTGAATTAGCGTTTCAATTTCTTTTTTTACGATGTCGGGATTTGCTCCAGTATAAATTTTGACTCCATTACCAAAAATATAAACTTGCTTATCTCTTATTTTACCAACGTATAATTTATTTTTAATTAAGTTTTTTGAAGTAATTTTATGTGCTTTTAATATGTTTTGCAAAGTGATTTTATTGTTTTTTGCAAAAAGATAAGCGTCTTTTAAATCTCCAATTTCGATATAAGATTTATTTTTTTTATCCATCCCTGAATGAAGAATTTTTAGGTACGAATCTAAGTCCATATTATTACCCTCAATCATTGACGAATATACTGCACTACTTTCAATAGCATAACCAAAACTAATTTCGTTTCGCTTTATTTTATTGAAGTGCTTCAATATCGTAATGGGTTGATTTTTTTGATAGTCTTCAAAATACAACGGCTTTAATAATTGTAATCGTTTCATAATTCAAATGTAAAAAAAAGTTAGTTTGAAATTCAATTGGATATGAACAACATTATATACACAAAATTCATTTACAATACATCTTGTTATTAATAGTTGATGTCTAGGCATGTTTAAATTACATTTTCAACATCTTGTAAACCCCGTAAACAAGGCGGAAACACATAATTTTCGTAAAAGGAAACTAACCATTTTATTCTTTATTTTTAGAATCAATGATTATCGTTACTGGTCCATCATTTAGTAATGCCACTTTCATATCGGCTCCAAAAATGCCAGTTTGTACTTTCTTGCCTAATTCCAGTTCTAATTGTTGCACAAATTGCTCATAAAGCGGAATAGCAATTTCGGGTTTTGCCGCTTTGATATAGGAAGGACGATTGCCTTTTTTGGTCGAGGCCTGAAGGGTAAATTGTGAAACCACAATAATTTCACCGTCAATATCTTTTACGGAAAGATTCATCACCTCATTTTTTGCTCCCTCTCCTTCGGGCAGGGCAGGGGTGGGGATAGCAAAAATACGGAGATTGGCAATTTTTTGGCAAAGCCAATTTATATCATCACGATTATCGGCGTTTTCAATTCCAACTAAAACCAACAATCCTTTTTGAATATTGGCAACAATTTTAGAATCGATGGTTACCGATGCTGATGAAACTCTTTGGATTACAGTTTTCATTTTAATTTATTGAAATTGAAATTGCCATTGAAATTGAAATTGTCATTGAAATTGAAATCGCCATTGAAATTCCTATTTCCTCGTTTCATCACTTGCTTTTCGATCTTCATCGAAGGAGTCCGTTCGGTAATTTTCGTCGTCACCTTCGAGGATTTTGAGGTAACTATTGTAGCGTGACCAAGCAATTTGGTCTTTTTCTAAAGCCTTTTTGATGGCACAATGCGGCTCGTCTTTGTGCAAACAATTATTGAATTTGCATTGGTCTTTCAATTTGAAAAACTCTGGAAAATAACCGCTTATTTCTTCCTTTTGCATATCGACAATACCAAAACCTTTGATTCCTGGGGTGTCAATTATTCTAGCTCCGAAAGACAAATCATACATTTCGGCAAAAGTTGTGGTGTGTTGCCCTTGCTTGCTGGCTTCGGAAATGGTTTTAGTTTTTAGATTTAAAGTGGGTTCCAAAGCATTGACCAAAGTAGATTTTCCCACGCCCGAATGACCCGAAAACATGGTCACTTTGCCCATCATCAATTGTTTTAATTCCTCAACTCCTGTATTTGCAGTAGCGGAAACTCGCAAACATTGGTATCCAATTTCTTCATACACGTGCTGCATATACAATTGTTCGTTCAATGTTGCTTCGTCAAAAGTGTCTATTTTATTGAAAACCAAAATGGTTTCGATGCCATAAGCTTCGGCGGTGACCAAGAATCGGTCAATAAAATTAAAGGTTGTTGGCGGATTATTGATAGTGACCAAAAGAAAAACACGGTCGATATTCGAAGCAATAATGTGCATTTGATGCGACAAATTTACCGATTTCCGAACAATATAATTTTTTCGGTCGTGGATTTTATGAATGGTGCCTGTAACCGTATCCGAAGTTTCTTCGAGTTCATAATCGACAATATCGCCCACAGCTATTGGATTGGTACTTTTGATGCCTTTGATTCTAAATTTCCCTTTAATACGACATTCGATAAAATTGCCTTTTTCAGATTTTATGGTGTACCAACTTCCAGTAGATTTATATACGGTGCCTATCATATAAGGGTTTTAGATTTCATTCCAAAAGCATCGGGATTAATTGTGTTTTTTGCAAAGATACCTAAATTGTAGTTTTAATACTTAAATACAATTACAAAAAAAATCCTTCTCAAAGAGAAGGTATTTCTATTTTGATTTAGGATACTTTTTTTAAATCAAACATCGGGACAGTTTTTACAATGTTTTTTTTCTCCTTTTTTGAATTTATCACAACATTTTGACTTGCATTTCTCTGCTTTATTGATTTTGTCAGGATTGTCTTTTTTATTTTTCTTCTTTTTATCTTTTTCCTTTTCTTTCTTGCTCACTTTATAGAGAATTTTAATTCATACAAAGATAAATTATTTTTATCTATTCTAAATAAGCAATCTCATTTTATTAAAAAAAAGTCTTAAAGAAAAACAATAATTCTCTAAGACTTTAAAAATATTTATAAGTTAAAAATTATTTTGGAGCCGCCGCACTAGCAGCAACAGCAATTAATTGAATGTCTCGGTCGAATAAATAGAGTCCGCCTTTATCATCGCCAATTAAGTTGATTTTGTCCAAAATGGTTTTGGCAGTGGCTTCTTCCTCAATTTGTTCGGCTACATACCACTGCAAGAAGTTGTGTGTGGCATAATCTTTTTCTTCAAAGGTAATATGTACCAGTTCGTTGATGGAATTTGAAACAAAAAGTTCGTGTTTGTAAAGTGCTTCAAACATTCCTTTAAATGTGTCGTAAGAAGTATTTGGGGCACTTAAATCGGTAATTTGAGAGTGACCACCACGCTCGTTTACATATTTTATCAATTTGAGCATGTGCAGGCGTTCCTCGTCAGATTGTGCATACATAAATTGGGCAATTCCTTCAAGTCCGTTGACTTCGGCCCAACAAGCCATTGATAAATAAATTTGAGAAGATTCGGCCTCAATTCTAATTTGTTTGTTTAATGCGACTTCGATATTTTTTGACAACATAATGATTTAGTTTTTAGCAAATTTAATGAAAATTTATCAAAGGATTAGAACCTTTAAGAAAATCTTTTACTTTGTTTAGGGTAATAAAATGATGATTCTAGGATGTTTTTTACCCTTTGAAATTAAGCTAGGAATTCATCAATTCCTGCAAGTAATTTATAAATTGCCCAACATGAAAACCATCCATCAATCCGTGATGCGCGTGAACTGAGATTGACATCGTTCTTTTTCCATTATCGTCTATCATCATTTTTCCAAAAGAAATTTTCGGGCAACTATCCGGAAAAGTATAGCTTCTAGCGTGTGAAAGCGAAGTGAAATTAATCCACGGAACTGCTGAAAAGTGAATCGTATTATTGCTTGGAAATTCTCTAGTGATAATTCCCGAAGTGTTTTGTACTCTCTTGATTTCTGCGAAAGCATTAGCAGCAAAAACATCAAAATTTGGAGAATATTCAATTAATGAAAACCCGAAAGTATTGTCGTCACGCATTATAGTTGCCGACACATCAATGGTTTCGTAAATGTAAATGGCATCGTCAATTATTCGATAGCGAAAGGGTTCGATGGTGTTTACAGCAACTATGGTTTTGTGCAAATAATAAACAAAAAAGGAAGTTCCCAATTGTTTTGCGGTTTGATATCCTTTAGTGCAATCTATGGTTGCAGAAATCCCAAAAAAGGGTTCTTCCAATTGATTAAAATACAGAAAATGTTCTTTTCGGTTCCAGTTTTCAAGGTCTAAAAGTGTTTTCATTATTGGAGTTTTTTCAGTACATCAATCATTTTTTCGAAAGTGTAAAAGTTATGGTGTTCTACTTTATAATCAATTTTTTCGTGTGCCCAAGTAGTGTGAAACGGAATATGAACGGCGTGTCCGCCAATGGCCAAAACCGGCAAAACATCAGATTTTAGGGAGTTACCAATCATAAAAAACTCTTTGGGTTGAATCTCCAAACGTTTCAATAAATCGGAATAATCTTTTTCCTGTTTGTCTGCCATCACTTCAATATGGTGAAAATAATGACCCAAACCTGAATCGTGAAGTTTCCGGCGTTGGTCTAATAAATCGCCTTTGGTCGCCACAACTAGTTTGTATTTTCCGTGCAAAGCGTCTAAAGTTTCCTCAACACCGTCTAATAATTCAATGGGTTTGTCGAGTAATTCTTTACCGTAAATGATAATTTTCTCAACGACTTCAACAGGAATGGTGTTGTTAGAAATTTTCATAGCCGCTTCAATCATCGAAAGAATATAAGCCTTGATGCCGTATCCGTAAATTTTCAAATTGTCTATTTCGACCCTGAAAAGTTCCTGAGAAATACCTTGATGTGACAAATAATCGCTCATCAAACCACAGAATTTTTGTTCCGTTTCCTGAAAATAAGGTTCGTTTACAAATAAGGTGTCATCGGCATCGAAGGCAATTACTTTTAGATTCATTTTTTTAGAAATTATATTAGAAATAGTTACAATTCAACTTTCAAGTAGATTTCAAATAGGCGTGGTTATTATTGAACAAATATGCACTTCCAATATCGCAAAAGGTGTATTAAAAATTCAAAATTTACACCACCTCATACCCCAAATAAACCTCCTCAATTTGATTCAAAACAGCAAATAATTCTTCGGGATGGTCTAAGGTTACCAACTTTTGTTTATAGGATTTAAAAGAATGAATCCCTTTGAAATAATTGGTATAATGCGGACGAGTTTCTACAATTCCGAGTCTTTCGCCTTTCCATTCCATTGCCCAAGTAAGATGATTGCGAACAGCTTCTACTCTATCAGTCACGGTTGGTTTTGCAAGATGTTCGCCTGTTTTGAAGTAATGTTTAATTTCGTTGAAAATCCAAGGATAACCAATGGCGGCACGACCTATCATAATACCGTCAATACCGTATTTGTTTTTATATTCTAAAGCTTTTTCAGGCGAATCGATATCGCCGTTCCCAAAAATGGGCATAGTAATTCTAGGATTGTTTTTCACTCTCGCAATATGCGACCAATCGGAATGACCTTTGTACATTTGGGCACGAGTTCGGGCGTGAATACTCAAAGCGGCTACGCCAATGTCTTGCAAACGCTCGGCAACCTCATCAATATTGATGGAATTATCGTCCCAGCCCAAACGGGTTTTTACCGTTACTGGCAAATGGGTGCTATCGATAACGGCTTGTGTCAATCGAATCATCAAATCGACATCTTTTAGAACTCCTGCGCCTGCGCCTTTGCAAACGACTTTTTTTACGGGACAACCAAAATTAATATCGATCAAATCAGGATTTACGGTAGAAACTATTTTAGACGACAACGCCATAGCTTCTTCATCTCCTCCAAAAATTTGGATTCCAACTGGACGTTCGTAATCGAAAATATCCAATTTCATTCGGCTTTTGATAGCGTCGCGAATTAATCCTTCGGAAGAAATAAATTCCGAAAACATCAAATCGGCGCCGTGCATTTTGCACAATCTGCGAAATGGAGGATCGCTCACGTCTTCCATAGGAGCTAGAAGTAAAGGAAAATCAGGAAGTGCTATGTTGCCAATTTTTATCAAGGAGAAAATTTATTAAAAGTTTAAAGATGTTTTAGGTTAAAATTTTCTAATTCTAATGTTTTTTGAAGTAATTACTATAAAAGAATGTTCTTCAACAATATGATTTTGCAAAAAATTGATTAGAATTGATTCTATTTTTTCAAGTTCTAGATAATGATAACGCAATAAAATTACTGAAACTTTTTTTTGATTATAGGCAAAAACTAAATCACCAAAATCTTTGTCTTCTGTTAAAATTATTTTAGGTGGATTTTGGGCAAATTCAATTATTTCTTTATCAGAAATGCCTCGAAGGTTATCAAAGACAGAAAAGGTTTCAATATTTGCCAATCGCAGCTTCTCAATAATAGGAACAGGAATGTTCTCGTCGGCAATAATCATTAGGAAACTTCTAAAAGGTCTTCGTTTGCAATAATGTTAGAAGCGTATTCCAAACTTGCAAATACTTGATTATTGGTCAATTGTGGGTATATTTCTAATAAGTTTTCTATAGAAATTCCTTCGGATAATTTCTTTAAAATTATTTCAACGGTAATACGAGTCCCTTTAATAATGGGCTTCCCTGCCATTATTTCTGGATTTCTAATGATTATATTTTGAAAAGTATTCATATTTAAGCTTATAAAAAAAACAAAAGTACGAAATTATTTTTAGCGTTTTTCAATTGTAAGCGTTTGTATCATTTTTTGGTTATTACCTTAAACTCGCAACAGTTT
>DMHA01000276.1 GCA_003449615.1 Flavobacterium sp. | reverse complement strand
TCGTATTTTGTGGTAAAAGCCACAGCAACAGAATCTTTATTAATCAATTTTATTTTTGAATCATCAATCTTTACTACTGGAGTTGAACTTTCTAATACATAAGAATCGCTAAAACTATTCGTGCTTCTTTCCAAAGTTGCAATGTTTAGACTGTCTTTTTTCTGTTCTTTAATCTTAAAAGTAAAATTCTTGCTGTATTTTCCTTTCGAAACTGCCATAGAAAGCGAGTCAACTTTCAAGGGTTTATACCAAATCTGTAGCGAATCCTTTTTGGGGAATTTCGTAATGATTACAGGCAAATTAGTTCCTGCATTATTTACGGTCAATTTCATTGCCTCAGTTTTTCCTTGATATGGAAAAATCAATCGGTTTCCTGATGCTTGAAAGGGTTTTAATGCTTTAAAAGGAAGCACTTCTTTAAATATTTTCAGATCAAAAACAGTGTCATTAGGGATGGTAATAAACTGTTTGTTAAATCCAATTTTATCTTTATTCGAGTTGAATTTATTATTAGAACCATAATCTTTCATCGCCACAAGCAAATATTTTCCTGCCTTTAGATTCTCTAATTTAAAAGTTTTCAAACTGTCTAAGGTGTTCGTGATGTATCTTGGCGTTTCTTTATAAACCACAGAATCATTGAATTTGTCATTGACCTCATACAACATTACCGAAACAAAAGATTCCGCCTCTTTTTCATAAGCATCCTTCACAGTTCCCGAAATAGACAAGGAATCGATAACCGCACCTGTGGAAAAAACATATTTAAACTGATTGTAAGGATTTCCTTCATTATTATCGGCGATACTTTGTCCGAAATTGAAACTATAAGTCGTGTTGGGCTGCAAAGTATCATTTATTTTTATGGTAATGAATTTGCCCACACTGGTAGGCAAAATCAAAGGTTCGTTCTTCATTGGAGGCGAAATAATCAATTGCTTGTTTAGATCTTTGAGTTTGATGTATTCGTCAAAAGTCAATTTGATTTCATTTCCTTTAAATTCGGTACTAAAGTTTTTTGGGTAACTCGATTTCAAAACAGGTGCCAATGTATCTTTCAAACCGCCGGTAATGCTGCCTCTTTTGGCGCAGCTAGCTAGTATCAAAACCAGAAGAAACAGAAAATATTTAGAGTTGTTTTTCAACATAAAGAATAGGTGTTTTTAGGAATCACAAAATAACAATTATATTTGGTGTAAAAGAAATGTTTTAAATTTTTATTGGGAGTTCTTCCAATTTGATAAAAACAAGTTGAAATTTGATAAAAATCCTTACTTTTGAAAGTAAATAATGACATCCCATTTTCTTGAAAAATAGTTTCTTTTTTGGCGCTTTGTTTTTTTTATTGACTTCTTGTCAGCAGCAGGAGCGACCTATGGTTTCTTTTTATTATTGGAAAACCATTTTCAAATTGTCGCCATTGGAGAAAAGTACGCTGAAAGACAACCAAGTGAAGAAACTATATATTCGTTATTTTGATATTGATTGGAATGTAAAATCAAACCGTCCTTTTCCGCAAAGTCCCATTCGTTTTGAAGAAAATCCAAAAGAGTACACAATCTTACCCGTAGTCTATATCAAGAACAAAGTGCTATTAAATCAAGCTATTGACGTTTTGGATTTGGCTCAAAAAACAAGTGATTTCATTCAGCAAATCAACACCAAAAATCATATTTCTTGCCAAGAAATACAAATCGATTGCGACTGGACAATTGCGAGCCGAGATAATTATCTGAAATTTATCGACTGTTTTAAGGAAATTTCAAAGAAAAAATTATCTGCAACCATTCGATTGCATCAGATAAAATATTTCAAAAAGACCAAAATTCCCAATGTCGATACAGGTGTTTTGATGTACTACAATATGGGCGAAATTTCCGCAGATTCGCTCAATTCTATTTATGATAAGGATATTGCCAATAGGTATTTGGCAAGTTTAAAAAAATATCCGTTGGCTGTAAATATAGCGCTGCCTATTTATTCGTGGGCAATTCATATTCGGGACGGAAAAGTTATTGGCTTGAAAAACAAAATTGATGTTAAGGCGTTTAAAAAAGATGCTAATTTTATGCTAATCAATCAAAGAGGATTAAAAGTAAAAACATCCAATTACAAAAACGGAACATTTTATAAAAAAGGCGATTTACTGAAATTAGAACGCATCACTGAAAACGATTTGCTAGAAATGGCTAACGATTTAGAAGAGAATAGTGCAACAATGCCCTCAGAAATTATTTTTTACGATTTAGATGAATTCAATATAAAAAACTATGAAAAAGACCTTTTTGAACAAATTATTGCTCGGTTTTAGTGCAGTTCTACTTTTTGTATATGGCGTGATTTATGCTTGTTCGGACGGAGATTGGGGTTGGGCATTCGATTCTAATTTTGCTCCAGAAACCTTTGTAGATAAATCTTATGCGCCATTATTTTTGTCGCAAGAAGTTTTTTATACTGGTTTTGACACGGAACATAATTCGAGATTCAATGATGAAATTCTTCAAGATTGGGGAACTTTTCTAAAGGGAAAAATGGATGCCAAAAGCATAAAATTTTTTCTCATTGATTCCAGTGCAACAGAGATTGACAAATTGCAACAGTTTTATAAAACGCAGAAAAAAAATACGGTTTCCAATAAATGGTCTAAAATAATTGACTTAAATGATCGAAAAACAAGCAGTTTTATTACCTTTTTATCGCTTTCAAAACAAATAGAAACTGTCTCTGTTAGCGATGAAAATGATTGGTCTTATGAACCTGTTAAGCGAAAAATATTTAAGGATTTGAAAACTATAAAAACTATCGAAAATAGATACAATACCGTTTCAGATACGTTTTTGAAAAACCGCTATTGGTTTCAAACAGTAAAAGCTTATTTTTATAGTGGTGATAACAAAAGTGCCGTAGCTTTTTTTCAAAAAACTGAAAACACAGTACCCAAAAGCACACTGTACTATCGTGCCTTGGCTTACATCGCTGGAATAAATTATACAAATAAAAATTATGCGTTGTCCAATTATCAATACAGTCAGGTTTTTGATAAATGTCCCGCTATGCGAGTAGTTTCGGCTTATTGTTTCCGTCCTAAAGAGGAAAAAGATTGGAATGAATCGTTGAATTTAGCCAAAACCAATGAAGAAAAAGTAGCACTTTGGGCGATTCAAGGGTTTTATGGAGACGAAGAAAATGCTATTGCCGAAATCTATAATTTGCAACCTAAAAGTCAGGGCAAACGCATTAAAAACC
>DMHA01000036.1:290-8205 GCA_003449615.1 Flavobacterium sp. | reverse complement strand
TCTTTTTTCAAAGTATTTTTTAAGGAACTGAATTGTTGGTGTTTAGGCGGGATTTTTTTGAAACGTATTAAATTTAAGCACGTTTTTATGGTCTTGATCTGTTTTGACCTTGTTCAGTTTGTATGGGTATTTTTAAAGAGTTTACCTTTTCAAAGAAAAATGTCCTTTGGCTTCTCGTCCATCTTCTAGTTTTATGGTGTACCAATAATCATCTGATGGCATAGGAGCTCCATTGAAAGTGCCATCCCAACCTTCGCTACTTGACGGAACCCATTGTTTGAGGAGTTTTCCAAATCGGTTAAAAATATAGATTATAGAATTGGAGTAGAAACTAGCATTTACTCCTTTTATTCCCCAATAATCGTTGTGACCATCATTGTTTGGAGTAAAGAATTTCGGCACCCCCACAACGGATATAGTCCTAGAAATCAATCCACAACCATTTTTATCATTAATGTAAACTTCGTGAATTCCTGCTGAAACATTGTCAAAGAAATTGGAGTTTTGCCAAGGCCCATAAGGGTCGTCTATACTATATTCATAATCGCCTTGACCGTCAGGAATTAGAATTACCGTAACAGTATTGATGTCTGTCATATCTCTAATTTGTATGGAATCGATTTGTGCTTCATTTGAAGCGGTAACTTTTATAGTTCTGGTTCTACCACAATTTACACTATTTGATACTTCAACAGTATATACACCTTCGGCATTTACATCTAAAGTATAGCTTTTTTCAGTAGGCAAAACCGTTCCGTCTTTAGACCAAATATAAGTGTAATTGCTTGTTGAAGAGCCATCTTGAATCCCAGCATTGAGTTGAACAAAAAATGTTGGGTCGTTTTGGCAAACTAAATTATCTTCGCTTCCATCGGTATTCAAATTGATTTTCGGTAGTGGTTTTACTATAAAAGGAATTGTTAACTCGTCAAAACAAGTAGTGTTGATTGGATTTTCAACCACAACTCTTATATTTTGTGTGCCAGTTACATAAGGATTTGGCAAAGGACTGGGTAAAGGATTTCCATTTTGGTCAAAATATTTTACGTTCATTCCAATTTGTCCATTCAAAATTGTCGATTGAAATGTTGAAGTATCAAAAGGCAATTTTCCATCTTGAGTCATTGGATCTAATTCATTATCACACCTTGAAGTTAAGTTGGGATCTATTGCAAATGCTTCGGGCAAATCATCCACAATGAATTGAATGGTCGTTTCCTCGAAACATTTTTGAGTTGTATTATTGGTTACAACTGCTTTTATGGTTTGTGATTTCGTTAAAAATGTGTTTGGAAAAGGACTGGTTATCGAAACTCCGTTTTCATCTTTCAGCGGATTATTGGCAGCATCAAAATAGGTCACTGTAACCGGAAACGTTTGGTTTGTTCCTTTTAAAGTGGTTTCTAAATTCGAGGTGTCGAAACTCAAAATCCCATCCTGATTGTCATCACATTGTCTTGGAATTGAAACAGGATTAGCATAAGGTAATTTTTCGACTGTCAGTTTAATATAGTCACCAAAACCAAACCCACAATCAAAAGATAAATTGTTATTGACTCTTACCCAAATATTTTGAGCATAAGGAATGTCATTCCTAAAGTTAGCATATTCGGATGGGGCTATGGCTAAAGAATTACCATTGGCATCACTTTGGAGCAAACCATCTGCTTTGTTTCTATAATATTTAATGGTGTAATTTGATAATGGTGGAGGTAGTTTGGATTCTATATCTTTAATGGCATCTCTTAAATCAAAAGCGGATATTCCATCTCTTTTGTTGATATTAGGATTGCCTGTTGATGTTCCGTCTGCAGCTAAAGTATCATCGCACACAGAAGGTACAAATGGACTATATGTTGTTGGAAATTGTGAAGCCGCAACAATAAGGGTTAATTTTGCAACACTAAAACAATTATTTTTATTAGTGACCCTAACCCAAACATCCATTGGAGAAGTCGTATTTGGAAAAGCAGTAAAATTGTTTATTAGCTGCGTTGCATCGGCTGTATTAGCTCCACTTTGAGAAATGAAATAGCTAAAACTTTCATTAACTGCATTTGCAGAAATTGAATTGTTTTTAATTTCCAAATTAAAAAGTGTTCTTAAATCTAAATCATCGTCACATTGAATAATTTCAACATCTTTGACCATTGGCAAAGGATTTACAACAAAATTTAATGTTGTGGTGTCAAAACAAATTGGGTTTAGTATGTTTTCGACTTTAGCAGTAACATTTTGAGTATCGGTCAAAAAAGGATTGGGTAATGGACTTGATAATGGATTGTCATTTTTGTCAAAATAGGAAATTTTCATTCCAGTTTGTCCATTTAAAATTGTTGATTCGATATTTGAAGTATTGAATGGTAATTTTCCATCTTGATTTGTCGGAATTGGTTCGTCATCACAAGCTGTTGTTAGGGAAATAGGAACATCAAAAGCTTTTGGTAATTTATCAACAATAAAATCAATAGTTGTTTTGCTTGAACATTTTAAAGTAGAATTATTTGTAATAACGGCTTGAATTGTTTGCGATGTGGTAATAAAAGTAGTTGGAAAAGGACTAGTTATCAGCATTCCGTTTGCGTCTTTCAGTGGATTGTTCGCAGCATCTAAATAAGCAACAATAACATTTGTTTGTCCATTCAATAAAGTAGATTCAAGAGAACTTGTATTAAAAGTAAAAATTCCATCTTGATTATCGTCGCATTGCCTATTAATTGTTACAGGATTTGCAATGGGTAAAGATTCTACAGTTACTGTAATTGGGGTTCTTGTCGTGCAACCGTTATCAATATAATAAGTAGTTGTAGTATTTAGAGTTGGAGTTGTATAATTGTTTCCAGCTTTTAAAAAATTTCCTGTAGAGTCATACCAATTGATAGTTCCCGTTGATGAGCTTGCCTGAAGCATAGTTGTTTGGGAAGCACAAATAGGATTTGGAGCATTAACCGTTAATTGTGTCATTGATATAGTTGTACTTGCCGAAATATTTAGGTTATCCACATCCCCTGGAACCATTCCTCCATATTCAACAATATAACCTTTGGGGTAATAATTGTAATTGGTAATAGGGTCGCCTGCTTCTTTAAGGTCATTCCAAGAACCAGGAATACCAACTCCTGGTGCAGTAATATGTGCATAATCTTCTTCTCCTGATTGATTGGGCTCTCCTGTATTCCAAAAGGCAAAATTTGGAGTAGAACCATTTGTCACTCCATTCCAAAAAACAACTCCAGTTCCACCATTCGCTAGACCTTCCGGTCCTGTTACCCATTTCCAAACTCCTTCCGTTTGAGAGTCGCTACCGCCAATCCAGCCAGCTCCTGGGGCTTGTGCTCCCGCTAATTGAGCTTCATCTGCAGTGGTTAAAGTGGCTAAATAGCCTTGTAGTCCATAATATGGCGTTCTAGTTTCTGCTGCTACTTTTGCCGCCGTCCAAGTGATTCCAAGTGCAGGAACATATTCATAAAAATGTTTGTTACTAGGCAAATAACTCAACTGACTTACCCCCAAACTGATAGAAAAAGTTCTGGTTCCAGACGGTGAAGGTGAGGAATTGCTGAAATGGACATCTTTTATTGCACCTTCGAAATCGCTATAAGGAATTTTGCTTCCAGTAGAGCTGGATAATTTTAATGATCCTGTGATTGAATTAAATCCTAAATCTGTTGAAATTGTAGGATGTGAACTAGAATTAGTTAGTGTTAATATGTCCCCAATGGCGAAACCCGAGGTGATTTGAATATAAACTGCATCAGTAGTTGGTTCAAGAGGATCGAATGTAATACTTATTGTTTCGACTATTTTTAAAGAAGTTCCGGGACAATAAATTTGATTTCCTGTCGCAGTGATTACAGGAGGATCGATTGCGAAAGTTACTTTTGGAATAAAGAATAATATTACCAAAATTATTTTCAATAAAACATAATTTTTCATTCCACTAAAGTACTAATTTTTTTAAGTCTTTTTTAACTATTTCATTTTTTGAAACAAATCCCAAACCACAATTCCTGCACTTACGGAAATGTTTAGCGAATGTTTAGTTCCTAATTGCGGAATCTCAATGCAACCATCGCAAATAGCAACCGCTTCTTGCGATACGCCAAATACTTCGTTCCCAAAAACCAAAGCATATTTTTTGTCTTTTTCAACTTCAAAATCTTGAAGAAAAACGGCACTTTCCACTTGTTCGATGGCAATAACAGTAATATTCTGGTCTTTCAAATTTTGAATCACTTCCAAAACATTTTTTGAGTGTTCCCAAGCCACGGTTTCGGTAGCGCCAAGAGCCGTTTTGTGCATTTCCTTGTTGGGCGGAGTGGCTGTGATGCCACACAAAACTATTTTTTCTATCAAAAAAGCATCGGCAGTTCTAAAGACTGAACCAATATTATGCAAACTACGAATATCGTCCAAAACAATGATAATGGGTGTTTTTTCAGATTGTTTAAAATCTTCGATAGATTTTCGATTGAGTTCACGGTTTTCCAGTTTTCGCATCCAAGTAATAAATTATAAAAAAGGCTTCCTATTTTTTATATAGGAAGCCTTTTTATTATTTCGGTAAATATATTAGCTTTTTGTTGCAGGTTCAGCTGGAGCAGGAACAGGCAAAACATTTCCTTTAATTTTAAGCGCTTTTGTAGGGAATCCCACTGCGTTTGAGGTAATGGTTACCGTTTTGTCAAAAGGTTGTCCAGCTCTCGAAGTGTCATATTTCACGCCAATAACACCTTTGGTTCCAGGAAGAATTGGTTCTTTTGAATAGGTTGGCACGGTGCATCCACAAGACCCTTGCGCATTGGTGATGATTAATGGTTTGTTGCCGTTATTGGTAAAAACAAATTCACGTTTTCCGTCAGAGTTTGCTGCAATAGTTCCATAATCAATGGTTTCTGATTCAAAATACATTCCAGCACCTTCTACTTTTGGAATAACAACTTTAGCAATCTTAGTGGTTTTTGCTTTTTTCTTGGACTTGGAAATTTTAGCAGTTTCTTGTGCGTTTGAAAATACAAATGCCAAAAGAACTATCGAAAGAGTAATTATTTTTTTCATCTTAATTTTTATTTAGAATTGAAGTACAAATTTATAGAAAAAATAGAAATTCAACCCCAAAATTATCTTAAAAATATTTTAATTTTTGAATTCTTCGTTTTTCGCCAAAAATATATAAATTCGCTTTCTAATAAATTTAAACAAAAAAATTTGTCATCTAAAGATAAACTTGTCAAGGAAACGCCTTTAATGAGGCAGTACAACGAAATCAAAAGGAAATATCCTGATGCTTGTTTGTTGTTTAGAGTGGGCGATTTTTACGAAACTTTTGGCGAAGATGCCGTTCGTGCCTCCAAAATTTTAGGAATTGTATTAACCAAACGTGGTGCTGGTTCCGAAACTGAAACGGCTTTGGCTGGTTTTCCGCATCATTCTTTGAACACTTATTTACCAAAACTGGTCAAAGCCGGACTTCGTGTAGCGATTTGCGACCAACTCGAAGATCCAAAAATGACCAAAACCATTGTGAAACGAGGCGTAACTGAATTGGTAACTCCCGGTGTTTCGATGAATGATGAAGTTTTACAATCCAAAACAAATAATTTCTTGGCGGCGATTTTTTTTGCCAATAAATCGATCGGAATTTCATTTTTGGATGTTTCTACAGGCGAATTTCTCACTGCTCAAGGCAATGCGGAATACATTGACAAACTATTGCAAAATTTTAATCCGAGCGAAGTTCTAATTCCAAAAAATAACAAAATCAATTTTAGGGAAACTTTCGGAGACGATTTCCACTGTTTTTATCTCGAAGATTGGATTTACAAAGAAGATTATGCTTTTGAAATCTTAACCAAACATTTTCAAACCCTATCATTAAAAGGTTTTGGAATCGAAGAATTACACGAAGGAATCATTGCTTCAGGAGCGATTTTATATTATTTATCCGAAACCCAACACAATAAAGTACAACATATTACGGCGATTCAGCGCATAGCCGAAGATGCTTACGTTTGGATGGATCGCTTTACCATTCGCAACCTCGAATTATATCACAGTTACAATCCCAATGCGGTCACGCTACTCGATGTGATTGACAAAACGCTTTCGCCAATGGGTGGTCGTTTGCTCAAACGTTGGTTGGCTTTGCCTTTGAAAGATGCCAATAAAATACGAGACCGCCATCAAGTGGTTTCTTATTTGAAAGAAAATCAAAACGTATTAAAAAATATCCAAAAGCAAATCAAACAAGTATCCGATTTAGAACGTTTGATTTCCAAGATTGCTACCGGAAAAGTATCGCCCCGAGAAGTGGTTTATCTGGCAGCATCTTTGGATGCGATTATTCCAATAAAAACTTTGGCATTAGAAAGTCCTCAAGAAGCCGTGAAAGTCATTGGCGACAGCCTGCACAGTTGCGACTTATTGAGAGAAAAAATTAAGACCGTTCTGAACCAAGATGCTCCCGTGTCGATTGCCAAAGGCAACGCAATTGCCAAAGGAATCAACGAAGAACTGGACGATTTACGAGCGATTTCAACTTCAGGTAAAGAATTTTTAGAAGGAATTGAAAAACGAGAATCCGAAAGAACAGGGATTTCGTCATTGAAAATTTCCTTCAATAATGTATTTGGATATTATATCGAAGTTAGGAATACCCATAAAGACAAAGTTCCGTCAGAATGGATTAGGAAACAAACTTTAGTCAGTGCTGAACGATATATTACAGAAGAATTAAAAGAATACGAAACCAAAATATTGGGTGCCGAAGAAAAAATTCACAAAATTGAAGTGGAGTTATTCGAACAATTGGTGAGTTGGATTGCCACCTATATCAAGCCCGTTCAAATGAATGCGAATTTGGTGGCACAATTGGATTGTTTGTGTTCTTTCACACAATTGGCCATCGAAAACAAATATGTTTGTCCCGAAATAGATGACACAACTGAATTAGAAATTAAAAACGGAAGGCATCCCGTTATCGAAAAACAATTGCCAGTTGGAACACCTTATATTGCCAATGATGTTTTTTTGGATAGAGAAACACAGCAACTAATTATGATTACGGGACCCAATATGTCGGGTAAATCGGCTATTTTGCGTCAAACCGCCTTGATTGTATTATTGGCTCAGATGGGAAGTTTTGTTCCTGCCGATAGTGTGAGAATGGGGATTGTTGATAAAATTTTCACTCGAGTAGGAGCTAGTGATAATATCTCAATGGGAGAATCGACTTTTATGGTCGAAATGAATGAAACGGCTTCTATCCTTAACAATATTTCCGATAGAAGTTTGGTATTGTTGGACGAAATTGGAAGAGGAACCAGTACCTATGATGGAATTTCAATTGCCTGGTCTATTGCAGAATTTTTGCACGAACATCCATCAAAACCCAAAACATTATTCGCAACGCATTATCACGAGTTGAATGAAATGACTGAATCCTTGAATAGAATTCAAAATTATAATGTTTCTGTAAAAGAACTGAAAGATACCGTTCTTTTTATTCGTAAATTGGTAAAAGGAGGAAGTGCCCACAGTTTTGGAATTCATGTGGCAAAAATGGCGGGAATGCCACAAATCGTAATTTTGAAAGCTCAAAAGCTCCTAAAAAAACTAGAGAAAGACCATTCTAGCGAAGCCTTGAACGGAAATAATCCCACAAAAGATCAAATGCAAATGAGTTTTTTCAACCTCGATGATCCGTTATTGGAAGAAATCAAGGAAGAGATTTTGAGTTTGGACATCAACACCATTACGCCAATGGAAGCTTTGATGAAACTCAACGAAATCAAGAGAATGTTGACTAAAAAAGAGTAGGATTGTCATTAAAGTTTTGGCTTTCAGAGGCTTCTATTAATGCTTTATATTTTTTGTAAAAAACGCTTGTGTAATTGAATTAATGTATTAAATTTGC
>DMHA01000036.1:0-157 GCA_003449615.1 Flavobacterium sp. | reverse complement strand
AAAATGCGAAAATAGCTCAGTTGGTAGAGCGCGACCTTGCCAAGGTCGAGGTCGCGGGTTCGAGCCCCGTTTTTCGCTCAAGATGTTGTTATTCTACTGTTTTTTACTTTATTGAATGGTAACTGCATTGTTTGGCTCGGATGGTGCTATATTTAAT
>DMHA01000246.1 GCA_003449615.1 Flavobacterium sp. | reverse complement strand
GTGAATAATATGGAAGGAAGAGGATCTTTGCGGGATATTAAAGAAAAAGCATCTGCCAAAGATAAAGAAGCGGATTTGATTTCATTTTTAGAAAATTTTAATGTTCGAACGGTTTTAACGGCACATCCCACTCAATTTTACCCTGGAGCTGTTTTGGGAATTATCAATGATTTAACCGAAGCTATCAGAAAAAATAACTTGCTAGAAATTAAACAATTGTTAGCTCAATTAGGTAAAACACCTTTTATTCAAGCCGAAAAACCAAACCCTTTTGACGAAGCGGTGAGCTTGATTTGGTATCTTGAAAATGTATTTTATGAAACGACCGGAGAAATAGTACATTATCTTCAAAAAAATATTTTGCATGGGAACTCAATTAATAATCAGTTGATAAAACTTGGCTTTTGGCCAGGAGGCGATCGCGATGGAAATCCTTTTGTAACCACCGAAATTACACTGAAAGTAGCCGATAGATTAAGAACATCCATTTTGAAATGTTACTATCGCGAAATGAGAAATTTAAAACGAAAACTAACTTTTGCTCAAGTGGATGTGCTTGTTGCCGAACTTGAAAATAAATTGTACCGTTCAGTTTTTTATTCCAAAGGCGAAATTTATATCACTTTAGAGGAATTCAAATCTCAATTAAATAAAATTAGAATCATATTAATAGAGCGCAATCAGTCTTTGTATTTAGATGAATTAGAGGCACTTCTCATCAAGGTAAATTTGTTTGGTTTCCATTTTGCGTCTTTAGATATTCGTCAAAATAGTAAAATACATGATGCTGTTTTTAAGGATGTTGTACGGTATTACTTAAACTCAAATTCTGCTATTTTTCCAAAAAATTATTTTGAATTATCCGAAAGTGAAAAAATAGCAGTTTTGTCCACCGTAAAAGGAAATTTGGAACCGAATGTATTTGAAAATGAAATCACAAAATCGACTATCGAATCCATTCAGGCGATGAGAAAAATTCAAACTAATAACGGAGAATCTGGAGCAAATCGTTATATCATTAGTAACAATGAAAGTGCATTGAATGTTATGGAAACATTTGCCCTTTTCAAATTGAATGATTGGGAGAATCCTACTGTTGATGTTATTCCACTATTCGAATCTGTTGACGATTTGCAACATGCTTATATAATTATGGAAAAGTTATACACGAATCCTATTTATATGGCACATTTAGCCACCAGAAATAATAAGCAAACCATAATGCTTGGTTTCTCAGATGGTACAAAAGACGGCGGCTATTTGATGGCGAATTGGAGTATTTATAAAGCCAAAGAGGAATTAACCGAAATGTCTAGAAAATACGGAATTAAAGCGCTATTCTTTGACGGACGTGGTGGCCCACCAGCTCGGGGAGGCGGAAAAACGCATAAATTCTATGCTTCACTAGGACCCAATATTGAAAATAATGAAATACAGATTACGGTTCAAGGACAAACCATTAGTTCTAATTTTGGAACTCTAGATTCTTGTCGCTATAATTTAGAAAATTTATTAAGTGCTGGAGCAACAAATCAGGTATTTAACAAGCAGAAAAATATTTTATCGGAAAGTGAAAAAAATATTTTAGATCAATTAGCAGAATTGGGTTATAAAAAATATTTAAGCTTCAAAAATCATCCAAAATTCATTCCTTATTTAGAACAAATGAGTACTTTGAAATATTATGCTAAAACAAATATCGGAAGCCGTCCATCTAAAAGAAGTAAATCAGAACATTTAGATTTTGCCGATTTGAGAGCGATTCCATTTGTGGGTTCGTGGAGCCAATTGAAGCAAAATGTGCCAGGATTTTTCGGAGTAGGTTCTGCTTTAAAACATTTTGAGGATACAAACCAATGGGATAAAGTTCAGAATTTATATAATGACTCCTTATTTTTTAGAACCTTGCTTGAAAACAGTATGATGTCGTTGGCAAAATCATTTTTTCCTTTGACCGCCTATATGAAAAAGGATGCTGAATTTGGAGAGTTTTGGCAAATTATTTATGAAGAATTTCTAGAAACAAAACGTTTATTATTAAAAATTGCTGGACATAATTCATTAATGGAAAACTATCCTGATGGAAAAGCTTCGATTGAAATAAGAGAGCGTATAGTGCTGCCATTATTGACAATACAACAATATGCTTTGTTGAGAATAAATGAATTGAACAAAGAGCAAAACCCAGATTTAGAGTTAATCAAAACCTATGAAAAGATTGTAACTCGTTCTCTTTTTGGAAATACAAATGCCAGTAGAAACTCTGCTTAATTTTAGATTGCAGATTTCAGATTGTTTTGAAGTAAGATTTAAAAGTACTATATGAATTCCAATCAATTGCCCGAAAACGAATATTCTTCTTTCAATGCTACTTACATCAAAGCACTTGATAATGTTCATTTAATAGAAGAATTAGAAATCAGTTTACACGATTTTATCAAGTTTGTCCAAAATATTCCAATGGACAAATTTGATTATCGGTATGCCAAAGGCAAATGGACAATCAAAGAAATAATTCAGCATATTATTGATGCCGAAAGAATTTTTGGTTATAGAGCTTTGCGAATTTCCAGAAATGACCAAACGCCTTTGCCTGGATTTGAGGAAAACGAATATGTTGAAAATACCAATGCGAATAGTAGAAGCATTCAAGAATTGTTAACCGAATTTTCAGCAGTCAGACATTCCAATTTATTGTTATTCAAAAGTTTATCGAGTGAACAGTTAACCAGAATGGGAATGGCATCCAATCAACCAATTTCTGTTCGTGCCTTGGGATTTTTGATGATAGGGCATTTGAAACACCATCAAAGGGTTTTTGAAGAGCGGTATTTGTAATTTTGCCAGAAAGACACTAAGATGCAAAGTTTAAATAAAAAGCAGTTTTTAATATTCAGTAATCAGAATTTAAAAAAAAGAGCTGTTTTACAATTTTTAAAATGGTGCATGACAAATTGCACTTTTAAAGTTCCAACGATTGAAAACGTTGGCTATTGTTTTTGACAGGTTGCCTTCTTCAACATTGCCCACTCCCGAAATCTTTCGGGATTAACCGTGGGATGCTGAATTTCAAAAACTTAAGGTTATAGTTTATTAATTAAATAAATGCGATTTGTCGTTCAACCCTTATAAAATAACCCTTTCTCATGTTCAATTAAAAATACATCAACTCGCAAAAAGCAAAATAAGTAATTGCGCTACAAGAATTCTACTAATGGTTACCAAAGGATAAACTGTAGCATAAGATTGATTGGGAATGTCAGAATCAAGGTATTTTGTACTAAAAGCCAAGGCTGCTGGGTCAGTATAAGAGCCGCTCATAATTCCTACCATTTGATAAAAATTAAGTTTAAAAACCAATCTACTAATTAATACCAAAAGCGTCAACGGAATAAAAGTGATAAAACAACCATAATAAATCCACATCCAACCGTTATTTTCAACAAAACTATCGGCAAAACCGTGACCAGCTTTGATTCCGACAGCAGCAAAGAATAAACAAATCCCGAAATCTTTCATAAAGTGAATGGCGCCATTATTAATATAGGAATGAATAACGCCAACTCCGCCATATCTACTGATGAATAACGCTGCTAAAAGCGGTCCCGCAGCCAATCCTAATTTTAGTGGAACTGGCAATGATGGAATAAAAAATGGTATGGAACCTATAACAACTCCGAAAATTAATCCTCCAAAAAGTGAAAGAAAATCAGGTTCTAAAAGTATTTTTTTAGAATTTCCAATAATTTTTTCAACTTCGGCGATAGCTTGTCTATTTCCAAAAACCATCAAGGTATCTCCATAGAATAACTCTAATGATGGTTGGGCTAAAATTTCTAATCCCGAACGAATAACACGAGTAACTTTAACATCATATTGATTGTATAAATCCAATTGCGCTAATGTTTTGTGTGTTGCGGTTTTTTGTGTAACACTAATAATTTTAGTAGTTAAATCATCTTCTGATTCGATGAATAAATCGGTTGAAATCTTACCAACGCATTCAATAAAATTATCAATATCTTTTTGTTTTGCCACCACCATCAAAACGTCTTTTTTATCGATTACTGCATCTAATGAAGGTGAATATACTACGGTTGTTCCACTATGTTTCTGTCTTGAAATAATTACATCTTCTATATGAAACTGTTTCAGTACTTGCTTAATAGTTTTTCCAAAAACTTCCGGATTTGTAACTCTACATTTTTGACGTACAATTTTATTTTCAGAGTCTTTGTTTTTCTCTTTTAGCATTTGCAAATCTTTGTTCAAATCAATTTTCAAAAAGTTTTTTGCTAAAATAATAATCAAAATAATCCCAAAAACTCCAACGGGATAAGTAATTGCATAAGCAATTGCAGGGTCCGAAAAGTGATCAACGGGAAGATTCAATTGTTTTTGAATTTCGATTAGAGTCGATTTTGCAGCCCCTAAACCCGGAGTGTTGGTTACGGAACCCGACATTAATCCAACTGCATTTTCCACTTTTATATTGGCCAATAAATGAATTAAATAGGTGATAATTCCACCCAAAAATACTGTTCCAACTCCTAGAGCATTAAAAACCAATCCTTCTTTTTTAAAGGATGAAAAGAATGTTGGTCCTACTTGAATTCCAATTCCATAAACAAATAATATCAAACCAAATTCACGAACAAATTGAAGTAATTCAACATTCATTGTAAAACCAAGATGCCCTAAAAAAAGACCAACAAACATTACAGCAGAAACTCCTAAAGAAATGTTACCAAATTTAATTTTTCCAACAAAAAAACCGACACTTATCGCCATAAACAAGACAATTAAGGACTGTGTCATTTCCGGCTCATCAGTCGGACTGAATAAAAATCTAAACCATTCAAACATAATATATAATTTAAAAATTATTTAATATTTTTTTTAAAAAAAATAACCTATTTTTTTTATGTGTCAAAATTACTAATTATTAATTAAGTA
>DMHA01000275.1 GCA_003449615.1 Flavobacterium sp. | reverse complement strand
GTTAATTTTGCAACACTAAAACAGCCATTAGAATTTACAACTCTTGCCCAAACTGGCATTGTTCCAGCGGTGGTATTTGTAAAGGCTAATGGTGTTGTAATTAATTGTGTGGCATCGGCAGTGTTGGCTCCCGCCAAAGAAGTGTAGTATGTAATGGTTTCATTGGCAAAATTAGCTGAGATTTCAGGATTTTTTACTGTTAAATTAAATGCAGAAATCGCATCTAAATCATCGTCACATTGAATAATTGTGATGTCATTTACAACAGGCAAAACGTAAACGGTTAAGGTGGTTTCTCCTGAAGTAAGACCACAAGAATTCCCAGTTTTATTCAGTTGAACCCGATATTTGTAACCGTTCATTGAATTGGTAACACTACTTATTGTTAATGTTTTTGTGGTAACATCTGCATAAATTGCATTGTTGTTGAGGTTGTTCCAATTCAAGCCATCGGTCGAAAGTTGCCACTGATAGGTGTTTCCACCGTTATCAACCAGCGTAATTGTTGCGTTTTGCAATTCGCAAGTAGGAGCAACTGTGGGTTGTTTCGTAATTACAATAGGTGCCGAAATTAAATAATTAGGATTTGGAGTGGTGTATGGCGCTCCAATTACTAACCCATTTAAATCAACAGATATTGGTGAATTTCCATATTTCCCATCGCTGTCTGGGTCTAAAAATCCAGCTTCGATAACATCGGAACATAAATCATTATCACTGTCTAAGTCGCGATAATTTCTAATCCCATCTGAATCCAAATCATTTCCAGTTTCTGCCGAATCTAAAATTCCATCATTGTCGCTGTCTAAATCCAAATAATCAGGAACTAAATCATTATCTGTGTCAACAGGTGTAAAACCCGGTTCAAAAGCATTGTCTAAACCATTATTATTGGTATCTGTATTAGAAATTGAAATTGTTGCATTTGCTTGGGCTTCAATAGTATCTGCAATTCCGTCATTGTCGCTGTCGGTATCCAATTGGTCTGGAATGTTGTCTCCATCAGAATCTTTTGGAATACAACTGGCAAAAATTTTAAATGTAGATTTATTTGAATCAGTTTCGGATAGATTTTTATGGGTAAAACTGATGGAATTGGCTAAATAAGTCAAGAATTTGAAAGTGCCTGTTCCTGCTGCTAATGGAGTTGCACTATTGAGTCTAAATCTGATTTCAAAAGAGGAAAATGCTGTAATTCCAGTTTCGTATATTCCATCATAGTTAGTATCAATCAACAATTGATTATCAGGATTGAGCACTGATATTGTTTTGTCTATATCTGAATTGATAACATATTCTGCGGTATCATTTATCAAATCTGAAACATTTGCTGCAGAAACATATTCAATTCCGACACTTATGGGTTGAGCAAAAGTCATTTTATAGGTTACGCCACTTGCTTCTGTACCTGTTTCTGTATTGGCCTTACCTGTTGGAATTTCGGTAATAAAACTGCCATCTGAATTGCCTATAAATGTTCCCTTTGGCAAATCGACACCTGTTGTTGTGGTTTCTCCTGTGAATGAATTGGAATAAGTATTCAGATTGATATTTCCTGTAATTGGATTAGAAATATCGATGTTTAAATTTCCGTAAGATTCTGTACAATTTAGGATTCCATCATTGTCATTATCTATGTCAATATTATCATTGGCATTGTCATTATCTAAATCAGTAGGGCAAAGGCTAACAGGAATTTTATCGGAAAAGACAAAGTTTCCACAGTTGGAGTTTGTTCCTTTAACCTGATAAAAACCGGGCTCGTTTGGCGTGTATGAGTTGCTCGTTTCGCCTTCAATTTTCACGTCATTTTTATACCATTCGAAAGAATCATAAGAGGTCAAAGTACTAATTTTCAATATCACGTTTGGAATACAAGAAGAATTTGCCCCAATTTTTATTTCGGAAGTAATTTCTGGCTTTAGGTCAAATCCGGAATAATAACCACCATAAGTTGCAGCACCACTCGAGCCAAAATAGGAAACATAAACTTGCCTATTCGAAAATACACCAATATTGCCTCTCAAACCTCTAATGCTATAAACTTCAAAATCTGGATTGGCTGTTACTGCTTGGAGATTTACTGAAACTCCAGAAGGAAGACTAGAAATGGGGTAATTTGTTCCATCAATTCCTATTTTTAAAGTGGCACCAGTTTCAGTAACAATATTTAAACCACTATAAGTTGTGAATGATCTTGAACCAATTTGTTCAATCATTGGAATATTATCTACGGTGTTTGGAGTAGAACAATTTAAGGGCGGAACAAAAAACATTTCCTGATTGGGCTGGTTTGCCCCGCCAACACTTTGGAAGGCAAATGCAGGTTTTGTGGTTCTCACATACATATTACCATCAGCACCATATAAAGAGCCGTTTATGGCTAAATATTGTCCTGCATTTAATGTGGTTGTGTTCACTTCGTTAATAAATATTTCGGTGTTGTCTTCGTGAGCCACTATTAAAGGTCTTTCGGTAATGTCAAGTCCCAATCCTCTTACAAAAATGTATTTTGTTTCATCTGAATCTTTACTCTTGATATTTTCTATGGGAACAATTTGATCAAATCCTAAATCTAAATTATTATTAATATCTCCATTTGTGCCACCAAAAGAACCGCAATTAAAAGCTATTGGTTTATTCGATTTGACTAACGCACCAATTAATCCATCTTTGTTTTCAATGCTTATGTCTTCGGTTGCCAAAATATAACTTTGTCCTTTGTTCAAGGTAACACTTGTGGGAGTGTTTCCAACACTAGGATTATTAAATAAAGAAACACCTGGTTTGATATCGCTAAATTCAACCAAAGTATTGTTTTCTGTGGCTAAAATGGATAGAAAGGTATATCGAAATGAAGCAAAATTTGTAGTTGCAGTATTTATAAAAGCACCCACTCTAAATTCTTTCCCCAATGCCGACATTCCTTTTGAAACTAATGATCCCGCTTGATTATAGCTTCCAGCACTTACTCTTGCTGCAACATAAACTAAACTTTCGGCTTCAACAATAAATCCTTTGTCGGAAAGTGGTGTGTTTACAAAATTGCTACTCGCCATAAGTTGGGTGTCAGTTCCAAAACCTATGGAATAAACATAAGGAGTGTCTTGTTTTACAGTTACATTAGTAGTTACTCCCCCTATGGCAATAATTTTAACTTTTACATAAGTTAAACTTGGGGTGGAAATGTATAAATATTGCTCTTGTGCGGCTACTGAATTTGAGCCAGACAAGGGTGGAATGTAATGTGTTTTGCTAAATTGAGCAAAACAATTTATTGATAAAAGTATAAATAGAAGTAGGACAATTTTTTTCATTGGATAAAAATAACAAATATTAACTATCTTTTTAACGAAAAATGCCCTTTTATTATTTTGCCTTCGCCAAGGTTTAATTGAAACCAATAATCGTCAACAGGCAATTCTTTTCCAATGTGTTTTCCGTTCCAACTTGGATTGACAGTACTAAGCTGTTTGAGTAATTTGCCGTAACGGTCATAAATAGTAATTGTGGCATTTGGAAATAAATCTAAATTTTCAATTTTCCAAAAATCATTATGTCCATCGCCATTTGGAGTAAAAAATCGGGGATAATCTAAAACATAAACGGCAAAAGGAACCGATAATCCACAACTGTTTTTTTCATTGGCATACGCCAAATATTTCCCAGGAGCAATTCCTGTAAATAAAGGATTGTCTTGAAAATTGATTCCATCAAGCGAAAATTCATAGTGGTTACCAATGCCTGTATATTGCAGCAAAACTGAATTATTATTTCCATCAAAATCATTAACACTAGCACCAGTAATTGTTGCAATTCCAAAGCTGGTAACGGTAAATTTTTTGACAGCCTTGCAACCATTAATATTGGTAACCGTAACCGAATAATCAACAGCAGAATCTATTGAAATACTATTTGTTATTTCTCCAGTATTCCATAAATAACTCGAAAATCCAGAAGCAACACTCAAATTCGTGGTTGAATTTGCACATACAAAACCATTTTCATCCTGAAAATTGTGAGGATTAAAGGTGTTTACTTTAAGTGTTATGGGAACAATTCCGTAACAATCGGAGCCGTTTACAATTCGAGCTTGAATAATTTGTTGGTTTGCAGTTGTGTTTTTGAAAACATTGGGCAAAGGATTTTTTTGGGCAATGGCATCGTTTGTGTTTGAATAATATTCGACCATCATTCCGGCTGGCAAACCGCTTATAACTTGAGGACTAACTTGAACATTCAAATCGAATTGATATAAACCGTCTTGAATTGCATCCTCATCACAAGTTAGAACTGGACTTTGTGTTGCAACGCTATTATTAGAAACTGCAAGGTCAACTTGAGCATAATTGGCACAGCCAAATGAGTTGGTAACTCGGGCAAAAAGTGTTGGAACAGCTAATTTATTTGTATAAGAAGTTGGAGTCAAAATAGGATTTATTTTTCCTTCCGCATCAGTTTTCAATTCGTAATAAACCACTGGACTTAAACCCGCATTATTGTTTTTTATGATATTATCTGCTTTTGTCAAATCAAAAATGGTTATTCCATCATTAGTATCATCACATTGTGAAAGTGTGGTATTTGATAAAATAATTTCAGGAGCGAATTCTAATTTTATTTCATCTGATGTATTACAAGTTGATGGCGTAAAAACTACTTCTACTTTGTAAGTTCCTGTATCAGTAACATCCAATGTTGGTTTAGTCTTTCCTGACATTAGATTCCCATCTTTGAACCATTTATAATCATAAGTAGCTGGAAGTTGGGTGTCAATAGTATAGCTTTCGCCAAAACAAATCGGATTGCTTGCGGCTAATCGGTCTATTCCTAAATTAATTTTTGGAGCAAAACTTCCAGCATTTAAGAAAACGGCAGAATCGTAATATTCATTAATATCATTGGCTATAACCAACTTAATATGATAACTTTTCCCTGCAATTACAGGTGTTTGAGCATTCATTACGACTGTTTGTGCTGCATAATTTATTGGACTTAAACTATCATTAAAACCATTAAAATATTGTTGATTTTCAGCTGGGCATCCACTTTTATTTCCAGCAGGCGGTATTGTTGGACGTATATTTGTAGAAGAAACAGGTGTTTGGGTTCCAGGAATTACGGCTAAATTTTGGTAAACAGAATTAGGGATGTTTTCTTTAATCAAAAAAGCAAAACCATCAGTATAGTCGCAAGAACCAGTATCGGCATATTCAGTAGAGGCAAAAATATAATCAAAGCTTAAAAAATTGGTTAACGGAATAAAATCAAATTCCAAAACTGTAGCTGTTATTGAAGTCGAAATCCCTATGGCTTGATTCAAATCTGAGTCGCCAGGCCATTTATAATTGTCGTAACCTTTATCGCCATTATATGGACCAATTGATTTTTTTGCAGACCAAGTACTTAATACAACCCCTTCTTTAAAAGGAAAACTTCCCCCAGCATTGGTAAAATAGCCATAACTATTTTGCCCAACTGGAAAGTCATTTCCCGTTGCAGAAAAATTGGAAACCTTAGCACAGGTACTATTTACCAACACATTTTCGACAAGATTTTGGGCAGTAAAAGTGTCATCAACTGTAATATTTTGTGCCGATAGGGTTACAATATTGCAGTAAATAAAGCAAAAAAATAAAATTGTTTTTCCCCATTTCATAGTTCACAAAGATACTACAAAACAATTTTTTTTTAAACAATAAAATTTTAGTTATAAAAAAATAAGGAATTCAGTCCTTCTATACATAAAAATGAAATCGTAACTATTAATCAATATTGATAATTTTCAATAGCCTCCAGCTTTAG
>DMHA01000384.1 GCA_003449615.1 Flavobacterium sp. | reverse complement strand
TACAAATTACATATTTTAAACATCAATTTATTGGTTATACAAAGCTTTTTAATCAATTATTATGAAATCAAATAAAATGAATAAATTACTCTTTTTACTGTTGATTTCCTTTTTTATTAGTTGTAAAAAAGAAACGAAATTAGTTTCTGTTGTCAAACCGGTTATTCAAGTCGAAGGAAAATCAGTTGTGATAGACAGTGTTTTGTTGAATTCATATAGCAACAAAAATCTTAAAGATTTCTACTTGTCTTCTGGTTTCAAATCGGTTTGGCAATCCAAAAATGACAGGAAAATTATTCTAGAACAGTTATTTAACTCCAAAAACGAGGGTTTAAATCCTGAAGATTATAACTTGAAAGCATTACAAAAATATGAAAAAAAATATGACACCTTAAGTGACAAAGAAAGAGCAATCTATGATATTTTGTTGACTCGAAGTTTCCAAAAATACATTTCACATTTGAGTAATGGAAGATTAAACCCTGCTGATTTATATAAAGATTGGGATTTGAAAGAAAACACTATTGATATAAATGAAACCATTGTTTCTTTATTAAAGAGCGATTCATTGGTTTTTAAAATCGAACAATTGAAGCCCAATGATAAGATTTATAAAAGCTTGAAAAAAGCACTCAAAATCATTAATTCTTTTCCAAAAGATGATTTTAAAACATTTGAAATAGCTAAAAAAATTGTTTTAAATGATACAAATCCATCCATAATCGACATCAAAAAAAGATTGATTTTTTGGAAAGATATGAAACCAAAAGACAGTCTCTCAAATATTTACGACAGTGAAACGCAGGAGTCGATGAAAAAATTTCAAATTCGGCACGGATTAGCAGCTGATGGAGTTATAGGAAAAGGAACGGTTGAGGCTCTTAATTTTTCGAAAAAGAAGCGAAAAGAACAAATTCTGGCAAATCTCGAACGTTGGAAATGGTTTCCAAAAGATATGGGGAAAGAATATCTAATAGTAAATATTCCGGACTACAAACTGAATTTAGTCAAAGATAAGGATACCTTTCGCACTCATAAAGTTATTGTTGGGAGAGCCAAAAGAGCTACTCCTATACTTTCTTCAAGATTGAGTAATGTGATTTTGAATCCAACTTGGACTGTACCTCCCACCATTTTGAGGGAAGATGTTATTCCGTCCATTTCCAAAAATCGGAATTATTTAGCGCAAACCAATATGAAAGTTTATGACCGAAATGGCAATGAAGTTATAGCAAATAATTGGAAACTATCTAATGCCAAAAGCTATCGTTATGTGCAAAGTCCCGGCTCGTTCAATTCATTAGGAATGGTAAAATTCTCTTTTCCAAATCGGTTTTCGATTTATTTGCACGATACCAATCATCGTGATTTTTTTGGAAAACAAAAACGCTCTTTGAGTTCAGGTTGTGTTCGGGTTGAAAACCCCTTGGAATTGGCTGAGTATTTACTTGGAGATAAAGAGAATTGGAATTTAGAAAAAATTACTGAAACCTTGCAAAGTGAAAAAACGCAGCATATTAAATTAAAAAAAGAAATTAAAATTCATATTTTGTATTGGACTGCTTGGAGCGAAAACAACACTCTAATTTTTAGAGATGATATCTACAATTTAGATGCCGTTTTATATAGAAAATTAGGAAAGTAAGGGCAAAATAGTTGCAGAACTTCTGGAGGGATGGTAAATATAAAAACAGGATTTGTTTTTGATTGTATTGACAATTTCGCCGAGTAATTTCTCAGGAATAGCAGGACAACCTTGACTTCTACCCAATCTTTTGTTCGATTTTATGAAAGAATCTGAAACATAGTTTGCCGAATGAATAACTACACCTCTTTCTCTTGCATTATCATTAACCCCTTTTTCTAAACCGTCTAATTTGAGCGACATTCCATGTTTGCCATTATAAACTTCGCCAGTGAGGTAAAATCCCAAACTACTTTTGTACGAACTATTGGTATTGGAAAAGCTGTTGGCAAATTCCTCGCCTGTATTGCGACCGTGAGCCACTAACGAATTGTATAAAATAGTATTGGTACTCAAATCGATTACCCAAAGCCTTTTCAAATTTGAAGATAAACTAAAATCTACCAAGGTCAAAATATCCTGTTGTAGTATTCCTTTCTCTTTCAATGAAAAATATCCTTTCAGTGCTTCTTTGAAACTTTCAAGATTAGGAAGGCTAAAATGATTGGAATTCAATTGGTTATAGATACTTTCAACCTTTGAATCGAAACTTGAAATAGTAACACTTGCGATTTCGGGTCTTTCAGATTTTACTTTTGTAGTAAAAATTGTTTTGCTTGTGAAAATGGAGAACAGCGTAAAACACACAACAGGAAATATCTTATAAATCATTGATAATGTTTGAATTGAAAAATTTTCTTTGGATGGCAAATATACAAAAGGAATGTAACTCAAAGAATGAAAATTAAGAAAAAAATATGATTTTAAAGTAAATTTGGTGTTTTTTACAAATTTTAGTAGATGTTTTCAACTTTTTTTGTCAATTCTTAATTTATAGATTTTGATGCTGCATTGAAATATTAACTTTCATATAGAATTGGGTAAAATTAAATTTATCCGAAGATTAATAGTTGTTTGGTGTGAGGTATATTTTTTGGGAAATCTTTATCTTTGCAAAAAAATTAATCAAAATGAGCAAAAAAGTAATCCTTATGATTCTTGATGGTTGGGGAAATTCGCCTGACCCAAAGGTTTCTGCAATAGACAATGCAAACATTCCTTTTATCAAAAGTTTATATACAAAATATGCCGTTGCACAGCTTCGCACAGACGGTTTAAACGTTGGTTTGCCAGAAGGACAAATGGGAAATTCCGAAGTGGGACACATGAATCTTGGCGCTGGTAGAATTGTCTATCAAGATTTGGCCAAAATTAATTTGGCTGTAGCCAATAATTCGATGGCACAAGAACAAGTTTTATTGGATGCCTTTCAATATGCCAAAGACAAAAATGTAAATCTTCACCTTCTTGGATTGGTTTCTGATGGTGGTGTTCATTCACATACCTCACATTTACGCGGTTTAATAGATGCAACTCAAGCTTTCGGATTAGAAAAAGTATTTGTTCACGCATTTACCGATGGTCGTGATGTAGATCCAAAAGCGGCTAAAAACGACATTCAAAATTTAGAAAAACATATTGCCAATACTTCGGCAAAAATTGCTTCGGTGGTGGGAAGATATTATGCAATGGATCGCGACAAACGTTGGGAAAGAGTGAAAATTGCCTACGATTTATTGGTAAACGGAACAGGAACACATTCTAAAGACGTAGTAAAAAACATCGAAGAAAGTTATGAAAATAATATAACCGACGAATTTATCAATCCAATTATCATGGTTGATGATAACGGCCAACCGTTGGCAACCATAAAAGAAGGTGATGTTGTTGTTTTCTTTAATTTCAGAACCGATAGAGGACGTGAACTTACCGAAACGCTTTCGCAAAAAGATTTCCACGAACAAAATATGCACAAATTGAATTTGTATTATGTTACGCTTACCAATTATGACGAAACCTACGAGAACGTAAAAGTGGTTTACAACAAAGACAATGTTACTGAAACTCTGGGCGAAGTCTTGGAAAAAGCCAACAAAAAACAAATAAGAATCGCCGAAACCGAGAAATATCCTCACGTTACTTTCTTCTTTTCTGGCGGTAGAGAATTGCCTTTTGAAGGCGAAACCCGCATCTTGAAAAACTCTCCAAAAGTAGCCACTTACGATTTGAAACCCGAAATGAGCGCTTATGAATTGGCTGATGCTTTGATTCCTGAATTGAATAAAGGAGAAGTTGATTTTGTGTGTTTGAATTTTGCCAATGGCGATATGGTGGGGCATACAGGCGTGATGAGTGCAGCAATACAAGCTTGTGAAGCAGTTGATAAATGTGTAGAAAAAGTAATTACTGCGGCTTTGGCAAACGATTATACCACATTAATCATTGCCGATCACGGAAACTGCGAAACGATGATTAATCCTGACGGTAGTCCAAATACAGCACACACCACAAATCCGGTTCCGATTATTTTGGTGGACAAAGAATTGAAATCCATTCACGATGGTGTTTTGGGCGATTTAGCACCAACCATTTTGGAATTGATGGACATTGAAAAACCAGCAGTTATGACCCGTCATTCATTGCTTTAAGAAAAAAATCAAAATAGAACACTACAAAACCACTCCATATCGAGTGGTTTTTTTATAAATAAAAGTTAAAATTTCAAAATTAATAGTATTACTATTTAATTTGTTTATATTTGTATCAAATATTAATGTTTAACTAATAATTTAAAAAATCATGAAAAAAAT
>DMHA01000383.1 GCA_003449615.1 Flavobacterium sp. | reverse complement strand
ATATTACTGTATCCATTTGTAATAGGAATCAGTATGTTTTTAGGAATTTTTGGTGGTTATATTGCTACCGTTTACGGAGGTTTTGGAACAAATACTGATTTTATTGATGGCGTACAAATTAATTTTATACCCTTTCACGTTACTTATGCTTTTATCAAAACATTCATTTTTGGAATATTAGTTGCCTCAATTCCAGCATTTCACGGTTATTATATGAAAGGTGGCGCTCTTGAAGTAGGAAAAGCTAGTACTGTTGCATTTGTTTGGACCTCTATCTTGATTATTTTAGTGAATTATCTTCTAACACAATTACTTTTAACCTAATGATAGAAATAAAAAACATAGAAAAATCATTTGGTAATGCTAAAATTCTAAAAGGAATTTCCACAGTATTCGAAACCGGAAAAACCAATTTAATTATTGGTCAAAGTGGTTCTGGAAAAACAGTTTTGCTAAAATCGTTGCTCGGAATTCACACTCCCGAAGTGGGTACAATTTCATTTGATGGCAGAATTTATTCTGATCTTGACTCTAATGAAAAACGGGAATTGAGAACTGAAATCGGGATGCTTTTTCAAGGAGGTGCTTTGTTTGACTCGATGACTGTTTCAGAAAATGTGGGGTTTCCGCTGAAAATGTTTACCGATGACGACAAACATAAAATTCAAGATCGTGTGGATTTTGTGCTAAAAAGAGTAGCACTTATTGATGCCCATCATAAATTACCTTCTGAAATTTCGGGCGGAATGCAAAAACGCGTTGCCATTGCCAGAGCCATTGTAAATAACCCAAAATATCTTTTTTGTGACGAACCCAATTCAGGTTTAGACCCCAACACCGCCACACTGATTGATAATCTTATCAAGGAAATTACCGAAGAATACAATATTACGACCGTAATCAACACCCACGATATGAATTCTGTGATGGAAATTGGAGAGAAAATCCTGTTTCTGAAAAATGGAGTTAAAGCTTGGGAAGGCACAAAAGAAGAAATTTTCAGAACAGATAACGAAGCCGTTGTTGACTTTGTCTATTCCTCCAATTTATTCAAAAAAGTACGAGAGGCTTATTTGAAAGAATAAATCCATTTGCAAAAAATTTAGAGCAAAAAAAAATGGCTTAATTTTTCAAGCCATTTACAATTCCTTTAATTTCTTGTTCTTTGCTTTTTGGGTAAATCAGCAAAACATTGTCTTTGTCAACTATGATGTAATCTTCTAATCCATCGATAATTACAAGCTTGTCTTTTGAAGTACTGATAATATTACTTGTAGCATTTTGCAATAAAACCCTAGCATTTACCACTGCATTATTATTCTCGTCCTTATCTAATTTTTCGTGCAATGAACCCCAAGTTCCTAAGTCGTTCCAATCGAAAGTTGCAGGAAGAACATACACGTTTTTGGCTTTTTCCATCACGGCATAATCAATAGAAACATTCTCTGCCAAGGCGTAATTTTCTTCTATAAAAGTTTTTTCGGTTACAGTGTTATAATTGTCAAATCCTTTAATAAACAAGGCATTCATTTGCGGTTGAAACTTTTCAAAACTTTCGATAATGGATTTGGCACTCCAAATAAAAATACCTCCGTTCCACAAAAAATTACCACTTTTCAAGAAAGATTTTGCCGTTTCATAATCTGGTTTTTCTCGAAATTGCGAAACTTTTTTTATCGGATTGACATCTTTTTTATCATATTCTATATACCCAAAACCAGTATTTGGAAATGTAGGTTGAATTCCGAGTGTCATTAAAGCATTTTCTTTCGAACAAAAATCAAAACATTGTTGCAAATTGGCCGAAAAAGTAGTTTCATCTTCTATCCAATGATCGCTTGGTGCCACCACCATAACGGCATCGGGATTTTGTTTTTGAATTTTCAGTGCTGCATATAAAATACAAGGAGCGGTGTTTCGCATTGCTGGTTCTAGCAAAACTTGCTCTTGTTTGACCATTGGCAACTGCTCTAAAACAATCGAATTGTATTTTTCATTGGTCAAAATCAAAATATTTTCTATTGGAATTAATTTTGATAATCTGCTGAAAGTTTTCTGGATTAAAGTATCGCCAGCCCCCAACATATCGTGAAATTGTTTTGGAAATTCTGCTGTACTTACTGGCCAAAATCGGGAACCAACTCCACCAGCCATCAATATTGCGTAATAATTTTTGTTCATATTTAAGTTTTTCAAATACTTTATTTAGCAAAAAATACTTGTTTGTTTATTTATTCGCAAAGATAATCAACTTGGCAACAATTCCACCTCAGCATTTGGATTAAAAAGATAGGTTCGCCCTGAACTTATTTCTAAACATTCATATCGTTTGGTTCTTAAAGCACCTTTTTTGAAAATCTTTCCATTGTGAATCCTGAAAATACTGCCATAAGGAATTTCAAAGATATAATTTTTATCGTTTTGATCATCAAACTGTTTGAGTGCCAATGATAATGTGGCATCAGTATCACTACTGGCGGAAGGATTTTTGAAATGTCGTGCCAATAATGGCAACAAATGACTGGGAAAAATCTCGGGACGAATAAATGGAATCATCAATCGCTGAAAAGAATATTTCCATTCGCCTCCGTGTGGTTTGATGTTGCGTCCAAACTTTTCAAAAGCTACCAAATGCGAAATTTCGTGAATTAGCGTAATCAAAAATTTGTATTTATTTAGGTTACCGTTAACCGTAATTTCGTGTTTTCCACTCATTCCTTTTCGATAATCTCCGTGACGAGTCACGCGTTCGTTCACAATTTTGAGATGCACTTTATTCGCAACAATCAGTTCAAAAACGGGTTTCACGGCGTGTTCTGGTAAATATTTTGATAGAGTTTCGGACAATAGTTATGGGTTATGAGTTATGGGTTATGAGTTATGAGTTATGAGTTATGGGTTATGGGTTAGACGTTTGACGTTTGACCTATAAACTTCTAACGTTTAACGTTTTACTAGCTAGGGATTTGTCGATGACACTTGCAACACTTTTCCGTTGTAATATTTATTGCCCGTCAAAGCAAAATCAAAAATATAATTGGCCATTTCCTTTGCCGAAATGGGTGCTTCGTAACCCGGAAATGCTTCTTGCAACATTTCGGTTTGAACTGCTCCAAGTGCCAAAACATTAAACGAAATTCCTTTTTCTTTGTATTCTTCTGCCAATAATTCCGACAAGGTAATTACCGCTCCTTTGCTAGAACTATATGCGGCAAGTCCAGCAAACTTAAGGCTTCCTTGAATGCCACCCATCGAACTTATAGTAACCACGTGACTACCTTTTTGTAAATACGGCAAACACACACGAGTCAAATTGGCAACACCAAAAACGTTCACTTTATAAATGTTTTCGAAATCTGTTTGAGAAGTTTCAGAAAATGGTTTTAACAATAAACCACCAGCATTATGAATTATAATGTCAATTATTTTCCAAGAATGGGAAAGGAAATTTTCTACTTTCTGTATTTCATTTTCATCGGACAAATCGACCGACAGACAACTAATATTTTGATTTTCAATAAGTTCTTTCGGAGATTTTCTAGAAATTGCCAAAACGTTGTGTCCAGCATTGGCAAACTGCAAAGCCAATTCGTATCCTATTCCTCTGGAAGTTCCTGTGATGATGATGTTTTTCATTCGAAGTTACTATTTTTTTTTAACGGAAAATGGAATTCGCACATTGTCTCAGCTATTGCATTATAATATTCCTTATGCTTATTTCATTAAGCGAAAATAAGCAAAAACTTTAAAAATTATTGAGGAATAATTTACTCTCTTTTAAAATACTTTTTGAAAACTTTTATTACTTGAAAAATGGCCAAAGCCACAAAAAATAGGGGAATAAGTATTGGTATCAGTATTTGAGAATACGTCAATATTTTTTGGGATAAAGAATCTAAAAGCAAAACTACGGATAACATCCCAAAAAAAGTTCCCGAAATGGTTCCAAATAGATAATAAAATTGAAGTTTTTTGGATAAAACAATGTAATTTTCATTCAATAAATACAAATTCCAACCCAACCAAAATGGGATTTGAAGAAAATTAAATCCACACAAAACCATTCCAATCAAAAAAGGAGAATAGTGAACATATTGTTCTAAATAATTATGTTTTTCAGCACTTTGATTGGAATAAGCATAAAATAAATAGGCAATCAATAGAAGAAAAAATATCGCAAAAAAATCAATGAACTTCATTATTTTTTTGCTTTCGGCTAATGTATTGGAAAAAATAATGGATAAATAAATTACTAAAGCTTCGACCACTATCACTCCAAATAAATAAGAAATTAAAGGATTTATTCCCCATTTAGATACAATTTCAACGCCTACAATATTCAGATAACCCAAAGGTAATGAGCCTAAAAAACTTACGAGAAACCCGACGAAGATGTTTTTTAGTGCTTTCATTTCTAGAAGTTTACAATTTTTCGGCTTTGTTCTAAATGTAATTTGTACTCTTTCATTCCAACTTTGTGAGCCAAATAAGGAACTCCTTTTTTGTGGTTTTGCACACTTATTTCATACATATAGGTAATGTGTCGTGCCAATTCTCTCCAAGCAAAAAAGATGGAATGTTTTGGATCGTAAATGTGGGTGGGTTCGCTTCCTGCACCGTTCAATTCAACAATTGCAAAGTTTTTTCCTGTTTCTAATTCTTCCCAAGTATTGTACATAATATCCAATCTTCCGAAATAAAATCCTGGAATTTGAAAACATAATTCATTAAATATTTCTGTCAATTTTGGACTAATCCATTGGCTTCCATCTAAAAATTTTGCGCCACGAGCGTGATTACCATAAGGAACTAAATTTATTTTATCGCCCTTTGGTAAAATGGTTAATAAAGTATTGCCGTATTCTAATTGCAATGCCTCTAATTGCAATAAGTATCGTGAATTTTTCTTGATTAATTCTTTGATTGTCGAAACACCATCGCCAGTAATAATGAGAAATTCTTTGGAAACAATTCCAGTTATTTTTCCCAATTTTTCATTAGGATAACGCACATAAAAAATCCCGACTTCTTTTTCGAAAGGAATTAAATCTTGTACCAAATAATCGAAATTGGCTTTGCCATTATAGGATTTCAGTTCGGCTAAATTGTGGATTTTTTTGACTGCCGAACCTCTCAATCCTATGTCTGGTTTGGCAATAAACGGATATTTTATTCCAGAATTTTGAATTAATTTTAGAATTTCATCCAATGATGTCTTTTCAAGAATCAACTCCGTTTTAGGGTAATATTGCTGGGGAATCAGGTCGTAAATTTCCTTTTTGGATTCCATCATAAATCCCCCATTTTTTATGGTTGGATTGGAAGCATTGAAGAAAAAAAGTGATTTCGCTTTAAAGGAATAGAATAACCAAAGGAAATAGATGGGAATATAAACAATCTGAAAAGGCCAGTATTCCCAATGTATAAGTTTGTGGAGAAAAAGTTTCAAGTTTCTGGTTTCAAGTATTAAATTATAATAAAGGAGGTTTCGAAATCTTTGTTTGCAATCAAATCGTAATGCAAAATAGACACTTTTT
>DMHA01000202.1 GCA_003449615.1 Flavobacterium sp. | reverse complement strand
ATCATTTTTTCCAAGGCGACGAGCATTTCTTCTGCTTTTCCAAAATCTTGATCGTGCATCAAAACGATTGCACCAGGATGAAGATAGGATGCAAACTTATTTTCTAAATCAATGCCATTGTTTTGTGTTTTGTCCCAATCCATTGTAGTCAAAGACCAAAGCACCGTAGTAATTCCTTTAGTTCCAAGAAAATGAATTTGATTTTGAGTAATTCCACCATAAGGAGGTCGGAAATAGTTGGACTGAACACCTGCAACTTTTTTTAATTCATTATTGGTTCTCAACACTTGTTGCTCCCATACAACATTTTCATCCAAATTGTATCCATTGGTATGATCCCAACTATGATTGGCAATTTGATGTCCGCTTTTTTTAGCTTTTTCAATAATTTGTGTGTTTTCGGCAAGGTTATTTCCCTGCCAAAAAAAGGTGGCTTTCACTTTATTTTTATTTAAAACATCCAAAATTTTGATGGATAAATTGGTTGGACCATCATCGAATGTTAAGGCAACTATTTTTTTTCCTTTTTTTCCTCTTACCAAACAATGTCCATTACTTAAAGCTTCTTGTTCAAAAAAATACTTTGGAATTAATGGAAGGCTGTCTTTTTGTTGTGAATAATCTTTCGGGCTTGTAGTGACTATTGCTTTGTTCCCACTTGTTTTGCAACCAATGGATAATATACTAATTAGTAAAACACCGCTAATTCTCAAAAAAGGTTTCAAATCGATTTAATGATTTAATTATTCACAAATTCTATGATGTAGTATTGCCAAGCAAGGTAACCTAATTCGGTTAGATGCAATCCATCGTTAGTGTAACTAGCAATCATCAAATCATTTTTGTCTGCAAATCTCGAGTGCAAATCAATTATTTGAAGATAATTAGTCGGAGTCATTGCTTTCAAAATAGTATTTGTAGCTGCAATTCTTTCTTTCGAAGGATTATTATTGGCTGTTGGCAAAATAGTTTGAACATAAATTTTTGTGGTTGGCGATTCTAAATGAATTTTATCCACAATTAATTTGATATTGTTTGCCACATATTCGGGCGTTAGTTCATTGTGAAACAAATCGTTAATCCCAATTTTTATAAATACTTTTTTTGGTTTGTAGTGATAGATTTCTGCTAATCTGTTTAAAACTCCCGCAGTAACATCTCCAGCAATGCCTCTGTTTTTTATTTTGGGATTATTAAATCGTTGTCCCCAATCGCCTCCTTGTTCTGTAATACTGTTACCAATAAATACAATATCCCCAGTTTGAAGCGGATTGGTTTTAAACTCGGCTATTTTTTCAATGTAATGTGTTTTAGTCCAATCTGTATGATAGGGTATTACTATACTTGGAGAAGGATAGAGAGTGTTGGTGTCTATTACAGGTGTTGGTGTTGGCATATCGCTTTGTGATGAACAAGAAGTTAAACTCAAAAAGAATAGTGCTGCAATAATAAATGTTTTCATTTGTTAATTTTTAAGTGATGGTTTAATTTCTAAATTGCCTTTCTGCAAATTTTTAGATGAAGCCGTAATCGAAATAAGTTTATTGAAATAAGTGGTTTTAAGAATAATTGTTGCAACTCCCGCTTCGGCCTTCACTGGGTTTTCGCCAATTAATTCGGCATTTCCTTCAGCTAAAATAAAAGTTATTTCGTTGGTTGCAGTCGGGATTATAGTTCCGTTAGCATCTGTGATTTTGGCATAAACAAAAACCATATCAGGAAAATCAGGGTTTATTGGTTTAGATGAAATATCATACGCTAACTCAATTTTGGATGGGTTTTCAGGAGTTTTTACAATATTGGAAACTACTTTTGCCCCATTGATAAATCCCTCGGCACGCAAAGTTCCAGGGAAAAATTTATCCAATTTAAAAAGGAAGGGAGGGTGTTTTAACTGGTCACTGTTTGAATGAATTGAAGGTTTTTGTTTGCCCACCAAAACATCGTTCAAATATAAGGCAACCTCATCGCAATTGCTGTAAACCGTCAAGTTCAAAGGAGATGTCTCCGTCCAATTATTGGCAATTTTCACCATTGGACCAGAGGTTAATTTTGAATCCAAAATCACATCGGCATCACGCTGACTTTGGTAAAAAGAATACGAAAACTTAGGGATTCTAAAAATATCACTGATTCCTGAACTCTCTAAATCATTGCTGTACCCGCGATTGTAATCGAACATTACCCAATTGGCCTCGCCAATTGTATTGACTCCTTTTCTGTTAGAATTGGCAGCTTCCTGAAAATTATAAGCTTGTTGAAGTAAGCGTTTTTCTCCGTGAGCTCGAAGTTGTCTTGATGTTCTTTCTTCTTCTTTTAAATTTGCGAATTCAGTTTGGTTGAAGCCAGCATTTTGTGCATAGTATTCCCAATCGCCATATTCGGCTATAAATATTTTTCGGTTTTCCTTGTAGTTATTCCAATAATTAGGTGCTTGACCGTGCTGACGTGCTGGAATAAAAATGTCGTAATTAGGATTGTCAATCCAACAAGCGCTATAATTATGAGGAAAAGGCAATTCTTCTTTCAAAGCTTTTGTTGCTTCTTGCATAAAACTTTCGCTCATTTGGGTTTCATTCAAAGAAGCTTCCCAAAAAATAATGCTAGGATGATTTCTATCTCTCCTTGCCATTTCCCGAATGTCTTGAAGTGCATTTTTTTGGAAAGTTTCATTACCAAAAAACTGCCACCCTGTTAAACTGTTCATTACCAAAATTCCCAATTCGTCGCAAGCATTTAGGAAAGCTTCGGCGTGCGGATAATGAGACATTCGCACCAAATCGAAACCTGCATTTTTTATTTTTACGGCATCGCGATATTGGGCTTCGTCCGAAATGGCATAACCCAAATAAGGATATTCCTGATGTTGGTTGGTTCCGGTAATGTATAATTTCTTGTCATTCAAATAATAACCATCCTCTTTGATTTCAGATTTTCGGATTCCAATTTTCTCTAAATAAGTGTCAATAATTTTATTGTTTGCAATTACTATAACTTCCAAATGGTATAAATTGGGTTT
>DMHA01000235.1:3566-4890 GCA_003449615.1 Flavobacterium sp. | reverse complement strand
ATACATAAATGTGTTTGAATTGTCTCTCATAATTCTATTTTTAGTAAAATTACTTTCTTTGGTTTAATCTGAAAGTATCAAAAGTTACACAAATTTATTTTTGTGGAAACAAAACAATACTTTTGTAGAAAATTACATTTAATGAAATCTGTTCAAAATATTATATTCTACTTTTTAGTAATTTTATCATTCATTCAATGTAAAAAAGAAACAAAAATCGAAAGTACAATTGCCGTTTCAAAAAATGAAATTCAATACGCCAAAGGTTTTGAAATCTACAAACACCCAGGTTTTTCTATCCTAAAAATCACAAATTCTTGGCCGGAAGCCGCAGCAATTTTTACCTATATTCTCCAAGAAAAAAACGGAATCATCCCAGATAGCCTAAAACAATTTACCGTAATTCCTATTCCAATAAAATCGATTGTTGTCACTTCCACAACCCACATTCCAGCTTTGGAATTATTGGGCGTAGAAAATACTTTGAAAGGTTTTCCAAGTACCGATTATATTTCTTCGGAGAAAACTAGAAAATTGATAGATGCTGGAAAAGTGCGAGAAGTGGGCGTCAATGAAAACCTCAATACTGAAATTTTAATTGATATGAAACCCGAAGTTATTGTGAGTTTTGGCTTGAATAATAGCAATCCAACTTTGGATAATTTACAAAAAAGCGGTTTGAAAGTAATGCTCAACGGCGATTGGACAGAGCAATCACCATTGGGCAGAGCCGAATGGATTAAGTTTTTTGGTGCAATATATGGGTTAGATTCCAAAGCAAATACTATTTTTTCAGAAATTGTGGCAACATACAATTCAACTTTGGCATTAGCCAAAAAAGCAACCACCAAACCAACCGTTTTGAGTGGGGCAATGTATCAGGAACAATGGTACGTTCCGCAAGGCGAAAGCTGGGCTGCTCTATTTTTGAAAGATGCCCAATCACAATATTTATGGTCAAAAACCAAAGGAACAGGAAGTTTATCAGTACCTTTTGAAATTGTTTTGGAAAAAGCAAAAAACGCCGATTTTTGGATTGCACCTGGAGATTTTTCGTCCCTGAAACAAATGAGCGACAGTAATCCGCATTACAACCAATTTGCTTCATTCAAAAATAAAAAAGTATATTCGTATGCCGTAAACAAAGGTGCAAAAGGTGGAATCATTTATTTTGAATGGTCTTCAACTCGACCTGATTTAGTTTTGAAAGATTTAATCACCATTTTTCACCCTGAATTATTGCCGAATCATAAGCTGTTTTTCTTTCAGAAATTGAAGTAAAACAGAGATTATTTCTAAATTTAACTTAATTACCTTTTAATTC
>DMHA01000235.1:0-3535 GCA_003449615.1 Flavobacterium sp. | reverse complement strand
TACCTTTTAATTCTTAATGGTTTAAACCCTTGCAAAACAAAAACCGAAATATCCTTTTATTCTCCTTATTGACATTGTCATTGGTATTGCTATTGCTATTGAACGTCAGCTTGGGTTCGGTTTCTATTCCAATAAAGGACGTTTTTAACAACTTAATAGGAGGAAATTCCAGCAAGGAAACTTGGGATTACATCATCATAAATTACCGATTGCCCAAAGCTATGACAGCAATTTTAGTGGGAATGGGATTAGCTATTAGCGGATTATTGATGCAAACTTTATTTAGAAATCCACTCGCCGGACCCGATGTTTTAGGACTCAGTTCTGGAGCAAGTTTGGGTGTGGCAACCGTAATTTTAGGTGCTGGTTTTTTACCTCCCGTTTTGGCTTCAGTTTTATTGTCTTCCTATGGTATTATTTTGGCATCAAGTTTGGGCAGTTTTTTGGTTTTATTAGCTGTTTTATCGGTTTCGCAAATCTTGCGCAACACAATGGCAATCTTGATTATTGGTCTAATGTTTGGCAGTTTAACCAATGCCATAGTGGGAACATTAACCTATTTCAGTTCTGCCGAACAATTGCAAAAATTCACTTTTTGGTCTTTAGGAAATCTAGGCAATTTGTCGTGGTCATCGATTGTAATTTTATCCGTTTTTGTTGCAATTGGGTTGGCTTTAAGTCTATTGAATATCAAACCTTTGAACGCTTTGTTGCTTGGCGAAAACTATGCCCGAAGTTTGGGAATGAATTACAAAAAATCCCGAATGTTAATTATTTTAGCCACCAGTATTTTGACGGGAAGCATCACTGCTTTTGCAGGTCCAATTGCTTTTATCGGATTGGCTGTGCCACATATTGCCAAACTGGTTTTTCAAACTAGTAATCATACTGTTCTTTTCTGGAGTACTTTGCTTTTGGGTGCAACAATTATGCTCATTTGCGATAGCATTTCACAACTTTCAGGAACAGATATTACTTTACCGATTAATGCGGTAACTTCAATGTTTGGTGCACCAATCGTGATTTGGTTGTTACTTCGAAAACGTAAAATGATGAATTAATGGAAAACAAAATCATCTTGCAGGCTTCAAAAATTAGCATTGGCTATATTTTAAAAAAAGAGAAAAATATCATTGCTTCAAATATTGATTTGTCTTTAGAAAAAGGAAAACTTATCGCACTGATTGGTGCTAATGGCATTGGAAAATCGACACTTTTAAGAACTTTAACCGGAATCCAAAAACCACTTTCTGGCAATGTTTGCTTGAACGAACAAGACATTCACAAATTGGATTCCTTACTATTGGCACAAAATTTAAGCGTTGTTTTGACCGAGAAATTACCACCAAGCAACCTGACAGTTTGGGAACTCATTGCTTTAGGAAGACAGCCTTACACGAATTGGATTGGAAAATTAACCAACAACGATATGGCTAAAATCAACGAAGCTATAGAACTTACACAAATCGAACATTTGATAAGCAAAAGACATTATGAAATCAGCGATGGGCAATTGCAAATCGTTTTGATTGCAAGAGCATTGGCACAAGACACTCCCCTGATAATTTTGGACGAACCCACCACACATTTGGATTTACTGCACAAAGTGGTGCTTTTCAAACTCTTGAAAAAACTCACTCAAGAAACTGGAAAATGTATTCTTTTTTCGACTCACGATATTGATATGGCGATACAATTGAGCGACGAAATGATTATTATGACTCCCGAGAATACGCTGCAAGACCAACCGTGTAACTTGATTTTGAAAGGAAGTTTCGATACTTTGTTCCAAGACGAAAACATTGTTTTTGATAGTGAAAAGGGGAAGTTTTTAATTTCTTAAAAAAACATAAACTTGTAATAATGAAACGCCCACGACAATAGTTATTGACATACAAGGAGATGATTATAGGCGTTCCATCTTCCATTAAAAAACAAATATTATAAACAGATGAAAATAATTTGTATCGGCAGGAATTATGCCAAACACATCGAGGAGTTGAAGAACGAAAGGCCATCAGAACCTGTAATTTTTATGAAACCTGATTCGGCAGTTTTATTGAAGCAACACCCTTTTGTGATTCCTGAATTTTCGACTGACATTCATCACGAAATAGAATTGATTGTAAAAATAAATAAAGTCGGAAAATATATCGACACCAAGTTTGCACATAAATATTATGACGAAATTAGTGTTGGAATAGATTTTACCGCACGTGATTTACAAAACGAATTAAAAGCCAAAGGATTACCTTGGGAAAAAGCAAAATCGTTTGACGGATCGGCAGTAATTGGAGAATTTTTGTCTAAAAGTCAATTTAACTCATTAGAAAATATTACTTTTGAATTAACCAATAATAGTAAAACGGTTCAAAAAGGCAACACCAATTGTATGCTGTGGAAGATTGATGAACTTATTTCATACATATCACAATATTTCACATTAAAAATTGGCGATATTATTTTTACTGGAACTCCAGAAGGTGTGGCAGCTGTCAAGCCAGAAGACATTTTAGAAGGATTTTTAGATGGAAATAAGTTATTTAGCATTCAAATAAAATAAATGGCACTACATTATAATTTAGCAAAAGTGTACGCACTTTCAGAAAACAATTCAGAATTTGTTCTACAAATTGTAACTTTATTTGTTAACGAAATTCCAGAAGATGTTGCAGAAATCAAAGAAGGAATCAAGAAAAAAGACCACAAACACACTTATTCTTACGCACATAAAATAAAACCATCATTAGATTTACTGGGATTAAAAGTCGCTTTTGAAGAAATTTTACAAATAGAAGCTTGGACAAAAGTCGAAGGCAAAAAGAAAGAAATAAAAGAAACTTTCAAGAGTGTCAAACAACAAATAAAATATGCCACCAAGGAATTAAAAAAAGACTTCAATTTATAAGATTTCAGGCGGCAAATTTTAGATTTTAGATTAAACTTTTAACTCTTTAAACTCTTAAAACTTTAAACCTTTAAACTCCCATTTTCTAACTCCCAACTTCCAAATGAAAGCAGCCATAGTAACCATAGGCGATGAAATTTTAATAGGGCAAATTGTCGATACCAATTCGGCTTTTATAGCCAAATCATTGGATAGAATTGGTGTCGAAATTCACGAAATGATTTCCATTAATGATAACAAACAACACATCCTTAATACCTTTTTAGAATTCCAAAACAAAGTAGATTTGGTTGTCATTACAGGCGGTCTAGGCCCTACAAAGGATGATATAACAAAAAAAACTTTCTGTGATTATTTTGATGATGAATTAGTTATTAATGAAGAAGTTCTTAGAAATGTGACCCAAATTATAGAAGGTTTTTACAAACGCAAAATTACCCAAATCAACAAAGATCAAGCCTTGGTCCCGTCAAAATGTACTGTGCTTCACAACAAAGTGGGAACAGCACCAGGGATGTGGATGAAAAAAGAAAACACCGTCTTTGTTTCGCTTCCGGGAGTTCCGTTTGAAATGAAATATTTGGTCGAAAACGAAATTATACCAAAAATTGTAATCGAATATAAGCG
>DMHA01000020.1 GCA_003449615.1 Flavobacterium sp. | reverse complement strand
AATATCTATTGAAAATACTAGGTTTTTAATGCGTTTGCCCTGGGGTAAAATGTAAAAATTCAAAACCTATTTTTATTTTTTATATCTTTGAAAAAAAGTATTATGCAAGCGTATCGATTTGAAACCAGGATTTCTAAAAAAGGAACAATACAATTGCCTTTCAATCAGCAATTAGTTGATAGAGAAGTCGAAATAATCATATTTCCGAAACAAGATTTAAAACCAAATAAAAATGCTTCAGTTGATTTTATCAATAAATGGGCTGGTTTTCTATCTAATGTTGATACAGAGGATTATAAGTTTCAGTATTTGAGTGAAAAATATAAATAATGAGAGTAGTACTAGACACGAATATAATTCTTGATATTGCTCTTAGGAGAGAGAATCATTTTTTAAATTCTTCGGCAGTTTTTAAGAAAATTGATAGTTCGGTAGTCTATGGATTTGTAACAGCGACAACAATTACGGACATCTATTATATCGCTAAAAAAGAAAAAGGGCATCAAATTACGATAGATTTCATTAGTAACTTGATTGAAATAATTGATGTAATTGGGATAGACAGGCAAGTTATTATCGAATCATTAGCATCAAAAATTACAGACTTTGAAGATGCAGTACAATCTGTTTCTTCTTTTTTAAATAATATTGACTACATTATAACCCGTAATAAAAAGGATTTTTCTGAATCCGAGGTTAAGGCTATCACTCCAAAAGAATTTCTAGACCTGATAGAAAATAAAAAAGTTTAAAAAATTGGAAATACTTTGCTTTGCGGTTCTCGTAATTGCTAATCAGTAGCCAAAAAATTATTCTTTCAAAAATTCATATTCGTATATTTTCGGTTTAATTTTGTCTGCCAATAGGTTTAGCTTATTTCTTAATTCGCTTATTAATTCCGAGTATTTTTCATCATTACTTCTGGCGTTCATTCTGCCTTTGTCGTTTCTGCCTTGAAAATATTCTCTAATGTCATATAAGCTTGCGTTAATCCCACCAACCCCCGAAGGGGGAGCTTGTTGCGGAATAGTGTTATGATAATATTTCCATAATTCTCGACCTGCATCAAAAACAACGGTGGCTTCTTGGGAAAATATCCTCACCCCCAGCCCCTCTCCAAAGGAGAGGGGAGCCGAGACCGCAAACAACTCGTGCTGCTGCTCCCCTCCTTTGGAGGGGTTGGGGGAGGTTTTTCCATTGATAAAATTACTCATAAAATTACTGGCAAACTTTTCTTTGGCATTTACTTCTTGTTCGGTAAACGGAATCCAATGGTTAATTCCTTCGCTACTGGAAATTCTATTTTGACCATTAAAAAGAGCAAAAGCTAAACAATCGTTTTGAAATTCTGCATCCGTTTTCCAACCATCATTTGGGAATGAAAATTGGTCTCGATCATTAAGCCAAGTGGCTTCAGTGCAAAGACGGACTGAAAAGTAAATTAAACCTACTAATAAGTTTTGGGGTTGAAATGAAAAGTAGTTAACATGTCTTGTACCTATAATTGAAGTGAAATTTAGAAAGCTATTATTTTGAAAATCTGGTGCTGGGTTTTCCATAAAACCAACACCAGTTTTTGTTTTATCATCAAATAGTTTTATCCATCGATTTATATTTTGAGGTAATTCACCATAAAAAATTTTAGTTCCCTTGAAATTCCCATTCTTATCAAAAACATCTGTTTCGATAATATCTATTTTTGATTTTTCGCTTGTGTTCCAAATAGTAAAACCAATAGGGAATTTGCCTTTTACATTGTCAAATGTTTCGGCAGGAACAATAAATCCACTTACATAATCCGCTAAAAAATAGTCTTTGAATTTTTTAAAATTAGAACCATTTACAAATTTCAATTTTGAAAATTGACCTAAAATGCAACCTGGCATTTTTTCATAAATGTTTGCCATAAACAAGGCAAAAATTTCGTTGGAAGCATTTCCAATTTTAGGTTTTAGTTGGTCATTTATTTTAAAATTTGTTGTTACACCGCTTTTGTTTTCGCCAGTACCTGTTACAGTTTTTGCAGAAGTAGCCTCCGCATAAGGAGGATTAATATAAATCACTAATTTTTTTCGTTTTTCTTCATCATTAATAATGTCTTGCAAAGATTGAGGAAGTTTAGTAAAATCATCATTCAGGAAATCAAATTGGAATACGTGGTTTTTCAAAAGATTGGCTCCGTGGTCAATCCTTTCGTGCATTACGTTGATGTCGGCTTGGTCTAAAGTGCTGGCGTAAATGTGATACTTATTGGTTAAACCCGCCAAAAGATTTCCTGTACCCGCGGCACAATCCCAAATGTAATAGTCGTCTTGCCAGTTTTCGCCCAGATAGTCGGTGATGTATTTTTGTGACAATTCCACCCATTTTCGAGGGGTAAAAAACGCGCCTTTTCGTTCTCGAATATCTTGCTGCACCAGCAAATCTCTGCGTTCGATGATGTAGTCTTGAAATTCTTTTATTGGCGGTCGTTTGTAGCGTTTCCAAAACTGTAGATAGGTTTCTTTGTTTTTTATGTTGATGGTAGCATCAAACATTTGCTTGATGTTTTCTTTTGCAATTTTGTAGCCTTCCCTCTGAAATACCACAAATAAGTTATCTCTTATAGTAAGGTCGTCATCGATATTTTGAGTATCTCTATCATCCACAAAAAGGTCAGCCAGATAAAAATCATTATCAAATATGTTTGCCTTTTTTAAATCATCCCAATTGACATCGATGTTTGGTTTTAAAATTTCGAGCCAACGCAAATAAATGGGAATGAAATTATTTTTGTCAATTTTTATTTTGCTAACAGTGGTAGCCTTTGCCACATTATTTTTAATAAAAGTGATGAGGTCTTTTTCATCATTCACAAAATCATATACATAAGTATTGCTTTTCAGTGTAGCTTCAATCCGTTCTTTAATGAGTTTAAACTCTTTGGTTTCATGATTACTGGGTGTTACATTCCAGTTAAAATCGTTCAAATAAAAAATGTCTTGCACATTGATATAGGGTACAAACGCCATTTTTTTGAAGTCGAAAGCACCAAGAAAAGCAGGTGGCAAAGTTTTGTCAAAGGTTCTTGCTTTTCCAATGGTGAGTATCAGTTGCACAAACATCGTTGGAATGTCAAAATTTCCAGTTTTGGCTTCCGCCCAAAGAAGTGGTGTAGCCCCACCCCAGCCCTCCCCAAAGGAGAGGGAGTGTTGTTTTGGAAAAACGGTAAAGTCTATATTTCCAATGATTTCGGTAGTGTCAAATTGCTTGAACCAGTCGGCACCCACTTTGTTTTTTAGTTCTTCTTCTCTTATGTTTTTGTATTTCATTATGTTTTAAAATCTCTGTTGATGCGGTTTAATTATGATTATAGTAAAGTTCATTTACTAAGGCGGGTTCGGTAATACAGAATTGAAACTTTTTTGTTAAAGATAGTTAAATCAGTGAAATTGAAACGTGAAGTTATCGCAAAACTCCTAATTCTATGTTGTGGCTGTTTGTAATTTATTTATA
>DMHA01000027.1 GCA_003449615.1 Flavobacterium sp. | reverse complement strand
CAAAAAGGTGACATTATAATTAAATTAGACGACCAAAATATTGCTACTTTTGCCGATCTTTCGGGATACATCAACACCAAAAGACCAAATGACAAAGTAGAAGTTACTTTCATTAGAGAGGGAAAAGATAAAGTACTACCTGTTGTTTTAAGTAAAAACGAATTTTTCAACACGGAATTCAAAGGAATAGAATTAGAAAATATCGCATCTGCCGAAAAATCAAGGTTTCATTTGAATGGAGGCGTAAAAATTAAATCGATTAGCAACGAAAATCTGAAACAATACGAAGAAGAACTCAAAGGAAATATCATCCTGAGTATTGACAACGTGAAAGTGAAAGACATCGAATCGGCTGCGAAACTTTTAAGCAATAAAGCCGAAAATCAGAGTGTTCAAATGGAAATGATTAATAAAAGAGGAGAGATTATCCGAATCATTATTTAAAGAAACCCTAAGATTTTGGTTAATTTAGGCCGCAAATTCATAGATTGATTGAAAACAATCGTGGATTTGTGGCTTTTTTATATTGGCAAAACAGTAGTACTCTTCACTTCCGAGATAATAAAAAAACTATTAATCAGGGAAACTTCGGGTAAAATCGATAATTTTTTCTGATGAAAATGATGATAGCTTTCCATATCGGGCAAAACTACTTTCAACATATAATCGAAATTTCCTGAAACAAAATTACATTCCAAAACTTCGGGCATATTCATAATCGATTGATTAAAACCTTCCGAAATATCATGTGTTTGCTTGATAAGGGTAACTTGACAATAAATTATAAGGTTTTTGCCTAATTTTTTTTTGTTCAAAATCGAAACATATTTTTCTATCACACCCTCTTTTTCCATACGCTTCATTCTATCGTGAACGGGCGTAAGCGAAAGATTTATTTTGTTAGCAATATCTTTTAAGGTCAAATGTGCATCTTCTTGAAGGAGACGCAAAATTTTTTTGTCGGTTTCATCTAAAATCATAATCAAAAAAGGAGTAAATGAGTAAATTATATTTTTCTTGTTAGTTAATTTTTCGCTTTTGTATTATTACAAACCCTTAATAAAGAAAATTTTAATGTAAATATAGTCAATAAAATAAATATTTACTTAGTTTACTTTAATATACCTTGCTTATTTTCTATATCTGTAATTTTGTGGCACGCTATTCAATAACTATTAAAATCTAATAAAATGATAATTGGAATCCCAAAAGAAATCAAGAACAACGAAAATCGTGTTGCCATTACACCTGCTGGTGTTGCTGAATTCAAAAAACAAGGACATATTGTTTATGTTCAACAAGGAGCTGGAGAAAATAGTGGTTTTAGTAATGAAGAATATCAAGAAGCCGGAGCAAAACTATTGCCAACAATAGAAGCCGTTTATGAAATTGCCGAAATGATTATCAAAGTAAAAGAACCCATTGCCTCTGAATATCCGTTAATTAAAAAAGACCAATTGCTGTTTACTTATTTCCACTTTGCATCAAGCGAACCATTAACTCACGCAATGATAGAAAGACAAGCCGTTTGTTTGGCTTATGAAACAGTAGAAAAAGCAGACCGAAGTTTGCCGTTATTGGTGCCAATGTCTGAAGTGGCTGGTCGAATGGCGATTCAAGAAGGTGCAAAATATCTTGAAAAACCTATGAAAGGAAAAGGAATTCTTCTTGGAGGAGTTCCTGGAGTTCCGCCTGCAAAAGTTTTAATTCTAGGAGGTGGAATCGTTGGTACGCAAGCTGCAAAAATGGCTGCAGGATTTGGAGCTAGAGTGGTGATTATGGATGTAAGTTTGCCTCGTTTGCGTCATTTGTCCGATATTATGCCAGCCAATGTAATAACAGTAATGTCAAACCATTATAACATTCGTGAAGCCATTGCCGAAGCCGATTTGATTGTGGGTGCCGTTTTGATTCCCGGAGCCAAAGCCCCTCATTTGATCACTCGCGATATGCTAAAATTGATGCACCCAGGAACTGTAGTAGTTGACGTTGCCGTTGATCAAGGGGGTTGCATCGAAACCTGTACGCCAACAACTCACGAAAATCCAACTTATATTATTGATGATATTGTTCATTATTGTGTAGCGAATATGCCAGGTGCTGTTCCTTACACCTCTACTTTGGCGTTGACCAATGCTACTTTGCCTTATGCTTTGCAATTGGCCAACAAAGGATGGAAAAAAGCTTGTGCCGAAAACGAAGAATTGAAAAAAGGACTCAACGTTGCCAACGGAAAAATTCTGTACAAAGGCGTTGCCGATGCTTGGAACTTGCCGTTTAATGAAGTGGAAAGTGTTTTGTAAAAGTATTAAAACTAAAGCATTAAGTATTAAGACTAAAGTATTAGGACTTGATCCTTTAAAAATTAAAATCCGTCAAGTTTTTATAGCGAGACGGATTTTTTATTGTTAATTGGAACACAGATGACACTGATGAAATGGATTTTCACGGATTTAAACTTATCTTTGAAAATCAGTGATGCAAAATTTAGAAAAAAGCAGTAATTCCTGAAATCTGAAATCTGCAATCTAAAATCTGCAACCTGAAATCTACTCCTTCAGTTTTGTCAAATAATAAATAGGAATTCCTATCAACATTATAAAAACGCCCCAACCGCAAGTGTATGGTTTTGTGTATAACAAAGCAATTCCAATAGCGCTGGCAATAACAATGTAAAGTGCTGGCAAAAACGGATAGCCAAAAGCTTTATAAGGTCGTTCTGCATCAGGCATTTTCTTGCGGAGAATGAAAATTCCGTAAATAGTCAAGATGTAGAACACTAAAACTATAATCACAACAAAGTCCAATAAATCTCCATATTTCCCAGTCAAACACAAAGCTGAAGCCCAAAAACATTGTACCCACAATGCCCAAGCTGGTACGCTCGCTTTATTCAAATGGGAGGCTTTTTTGAAAAACAAACCGTCTTGTGCCATAGTATAATAAACTCTTGCACCCGCCATAATCAATCCGTTATTGCAGGCAAAAGTCGAAATCATTATCATCAAAGCGATAATTAGTGTTCCAATATTCCCAAAAATATTTTGCGAAGCCACCACAGCCACTCTATCGGATTCAGCAGTAGCAATGTCTTGCAAAGGAACTACCGCCAAATACATCACGTTGGCCAAAATATAAATACAACTTACAATCAAAGTGCCTAGAAACAAACTCAGACCCACGTTTCGTTTTGGATTCTTAATTTCGCCAGCAATAAAAGTTACCCCTTCCCAAGCCACACTCGAAAACAATGAACCCACCAACGCCGCCGACATTGCCGAAACCAAAGCCACACCACTAATGGGAAGCCAAGATCCTGTTTCGACATTCATAGATTGTGAAGTCCAAGCATTTGCCCAATTGGCATCCCAAACTTCGGCTTTGGCAGACACAAATCCGAAAATAATCAACCCAAAAATTGAAGCCACTTTGATAACCGTCAAAACCGTTTGTAAAATCTTGCTGTTTTTCACGCCACGACTATTGATATAACTCAATAAAATAATGGTAATTATCGAAACAATTTGAGCAGCGTGCAATTTGAAATCTCCCAATTCAAATAAAATATTTTTTTCACTTACTGCTGGATAAATATAAGCGGCAAATTTAGAAAAAGCCACGCCCACGGCAGCAATGGTTCCAGTTTGTATTACAGCAAAAAAGCTCCAACCATACAAAAATCCAATCAGTTTTCCGTAAGCTTCCTTGATATAGACATATTGTCCGCCCGCTTTGGGAAACATCGAACTCAACTCGCCATAACTCACAGCGGCAATCACGGTGATAAATCCCGTAAGCACCCACATCGCAATGAGCCAGCCGGCAGAACCTAATTGACGCACCATATCCGAGCTTACAATAAATATTCCCGAACCAATCATCGAGCCCACAACGAGCATCGTTCCATCTAATAATCCGAGTTCTCTTTTGAAATGTTCTTCTTTAGGGTCTTGCATATTATTTTTTTGTTTTAGAAGTGATTTAAATATAAATCCAAGAACTTTGCTTTAGACTTTCAATTGCAGCAAAACTTGCTTTTGTTGTATTTACAATTTCTTCAAAAGGAATTAAAGGATTTCCCCCGTTAGTTGTAGTTTCAACTAATTTTTCAAATTGGGTTTTATGTCCTTTATCTAAAGCAGTTTTGAAAGATTTTAGGTTTTTAAATCCAAAAGTTTCGAGCTTTCTAAAATTAGTAATAATAGCTGTTCGCTCTTGCGAATATACTTCAATTCGCTCTTTCTCATAAGATTTTGAACCATTTGCAAAATAATTAATTACCCCTGTTGAACCATTTTCATATTGAAGAAGAATAGTAGCATTATCCGTATTTCCCTGCGGATTGATTCCCATTGCATTCATACAAACTGCTTTTACTTTACTTCCTGTTAAAAAAGTAATTAAATCTATAAAATGACAGGCTTCGCCAATGATTCGTCCGCCTCCTACTTGCCTATCATGAACCCAAACATTTGAAGGAATGTTTCCTGCATTCATAGTTGCAATAATATTCATTGGTGCTGTTCCTAAAACTGTTTTTAGCTTTTGTGCATGAGGCGAAAATCTTCGGTTAAACCCTACATGAATAGCGTTTATATATCCGTTGTCTTTATAAGCATTTTCAATAGTAATAAGTTGCTCCGGAGTGATGGCTAATGGCTTTTCTACAAAAACATTTTTATTGTTTTTTAAGCCCTCAACCACTAAATCAGCATGATTGTTATGGCGGGTGGTTACTAAAACTAAATCAACATTCGAATCATTTAGAATCGAATTATAATCAGTTGTCGAAAAATTGAAGTTGTATTTTTTGGCTAAAGCGGTTCCTGTAACGCCGCCTGCACTAGCAATAGAATATAAATTGGCAGAAGTTTTTTTGAGAATAGGAAGCATGGTCATTTTGGTAAAATTTCCTGCTCCAATAATTCCTATATTTGCTTTTCCTGAAGCTTTTATATAGGGGTTAATGCTTACTTTTGTTTCAAAAATTTGTTGTGTTTCATTATATTTTAAAATCGAAGCAATACTTTTTGAACTCCCGATATTCCCATAAATTTTTTGATAATCTTGCAAATCAACTACTTCGGTAATCATTTCCTTTACTTGCAAACTTCCTGAAGCAATAGCTTGTAAAATAGCTTCAAAGTTGCGTTTTTCAGTCCATCTCACATAAGAAAGCGGGTAGTCTTGCCCTTTTTGTTCGTAGATTTCATCATAACGACCTGGTCCATAAGAACAAGAAACCTGAAAAGAGAGTTCTTTTTCGTAAAATTCGGCTCTACTGATGTTTAAACCTACTACACCAACAAGAATGATTCTTCCTCTTTTTCGGCTCATTCGTGCGGCTTGACTTATGATTTCATTTGTTTTTGCCGAAGCGGTAATTATTACGCCATCACAACCAATATTATGAGTATAATTTTCAACAAATTTTACTACATCGCCATCGCTATTTGGATTAAACGGAATAATACCAGCTTTTTGAGCTAAGTCTAATTTATTTTGGTCTAAATCAACTCCAATCACCTGACAACCATTTGCCTTGAGCATTTGAGCGGTCATCAAACCTATTAATCCCATACCAATAACTACCACTGTTTCGCCAAAAGTAGGGTTCAACAATCGAATGCCTTGCAACCCAATAGAACCAATTACGGTAAAAGCAGCTTCTTCATCTGAAATATTATCAGGAATGAGAGCTACTAAATTTTTTGGAATACAAACTACCTCAGCATGAGATCCGTTTGAGGCAACTCTGTCGCCTACATTAAACTCTGAAACTCCCTCTCCTACTGCTATTACTTTGCCAACATTGCAATACCCTAATGGCAAAGGTTGTTCTAACTTATTGAAAACAGCTTCCAAAGTGGGCATTAAACCTTCTGTTTTAATTTTGTCTAAAACTTGTTTTACTTTATCGGGCTGTTGACGTGCTTTTGAAATTAGATTGGATTTACCAAACTCTACTAACATTCGCTCTGTTCCTAATGACACTAAACTTCTGGAAGTTTGAATTAATACTTGTCCCTTTTTTACTTCAGGAGCAGGAATGGTTTCAAGGATAGTTTCGCCTGTTTTGAAGGATTGAATGATTTGATACATCAAAGTTTTTGTTTGGCACAAATATAAAAAAAGGAATTAAATTTGGTAACATTATTAATTGTAAAATAAGACCACACTTTAACTGATATGTTTGTTGATAAATTCCCCTTTGCAAATAAAATTTTAATATTTTTGAGGCTTTAATAATTATTCCTGAAAAATTGATGAAATTGTGTTTTATATCGTACGATTATAAAAATTAAAAGAGATTCTATATAAAATTTATAAAATTACAACTACTCCAAAAATGAAAAATGTTTCAGACAATATATTCAAAATAAAAAAAACAATTTTATTCTCGTTACTTCTTTTAGGCTTTTTAACACCTTCAAGGATTAATTCTCAGGAGTATAGAAGTGCTAAAGCTTATATTGAAGACTTTGGAAAAAATGACATGTATCTAAAAAAAGCAATAATGGATTATTCGATAACAATAGTTGAGTCATTTCTTGACACTAGATCAGAGGTAACCGCAAAAAGAATTGTAGAGAAGTTAAAAATCATAAATTCAAATATAGATCACCATGACAGAGGTTTTAAAGGGAATACCGTTTTAAGAGATGGTCTTTTGAGAATGAACGAAAAAACCTTACAAGCAATAGAAAACAAAACTATGGTACTAGATGACTATGATTCACAAAATGAATTAAGTTTGAAAGGAATAATTGCCAATTTCAATCAAAGAGAATCAAGCATTATGCAATATTTTGAAGAGATAAATAGGTTTGAAAGAATTAAAAAAGAGTTTGGAGTCCAATATGATTTAACTA
>DMHA01000061.1 GCA_003449615.1 Flavobacterium sp. | reverse complement strand
CAAATTTGAATTAAAGAAAAGACTTAGTACAACTACTAAAATGCTGTTTTTATACATTTGTTTTTGTAATATTAATTTAGAATAAGTTAAAAAAAATAAATTTAATATTTTGTCTATTAAGTAGTATCCTGCTCAATCCAGAAAAAAACCATAAAATCTTATTTACTTTATTTTCTTAAGAGCCTTAAATTAATAAAACTCCCATTGTAAAAATTAAACAAGAGGAGTTTTATACAAACAAAAAATTATGAGAAATTACAATTAAATAGTTCCTTAATAAGGTTTGTTTCTTACTGGGTCACCAATAACGTGACCAACACCATTTTTAAATTGGTAATTATGGTTTATAACATTTTCAGATTCAGCTGTTGCTGTAGCTGGCAAGGGTGCGGTTGGACTGTTAACTGTAATGGTCCATTGTACTGATCCATCTGTGGTGCGCCTAAAAGCGATAAGACCATCAGTACCTGGTATTAATGTTTGAAATACATAATCAAGATTTTTTGTAAACAAGGTAGGTGCCTGAAGGATATAAGTGGTTACTATGTGGTAGCGCAATACGGCTTTAAGCTTGGCTAACTCAGCAGGCGTATCCACTTTAGCCATAGTTTGTTCAGCTGTTTCACCTGCTGGTATTGCAGCTGCAGAACCAGTAATTATATTAATAACATCACCTGCTCCTAAAAAGGCATTATTATTTAATAATAAATAGGTTCTTTCCTTAGTGGCTACTTGGTTATACTCTTCTACCATATCTGCTTTTATAATCGCTGCTTTAAAGTAATCGAACTCAGATCCTAGATATGGAGCTTGGGTAGTTGTACTTGATCTAGTTTGTATCCATTCCCAAGCGGTTATGTTTTCAAAGGGATTTAATATATCCACTCCAGTCTTAAAATCGAATTCTTCTTGAAGCGGAAGATCGCAGCCTGATAGTAAAAAAAGCATCGATATAACCCCGATAAATTTTAAAGATTTTTTTTTCATAATTTTATTTTTTATATTAATAACCAGCGTTTTGTGGTAATAAATTTGGGTTTTCTACTAAATGTACAAAATGTATAGGAAATAATAATCTATCTTCAGTCAAAAGTGGAAGACCTGCAGTTTCAAGAATTGGGTTCAAAACTTCTAGGGCTTTGTTTGTTCTTCTTAAATCCCACCATCTTTTACCTTCTCCCAAAAGTTCAAATTGTCTTTCATCTAAAATATAGTTCTCTCTTTCCTCTTTTGTAGCTCCAAACTCATCTAATGTTGCCAATGGTAATTTTCTAGCTGTTCTTATTTGATTTATACGAGCCAATGCTGCAGCACCATCTGCATTTAATTGGTTTTCAGCTTCTGCTAAAAGCAAAATCATATCAGCATAGCGGTATATAACAATATCGGTATCATCAAAAGCTCCATTAATAGCCGTCTTATTATATTTAGCGCATTGAACATTTCCTGAAGTGTTTGCGTACCCTCCATCACGAGATAAAAAATAACGCCAGTCGCCATAAACTAAGGTGCCAGTTGATGACACACCGGCAGGCGGCACACCAGGATATTTTGCTTCCCAAGCTGCTTGGTCGGTAGGAAACCTTTCTATCCATTTGGATTGAAGAGAACTTGAAAGATAAAACGCTGGAATCCCTGTGTAAAACATCGAACTAACACCTGATCTATTATAAGCAAATGCTCCAGTTGCTGATTCTGCTATATCGAAACGAATAGAAAAAATAAGTTCTGGTCCCGTTTGAATTTTTCCTCTAAAAGATGGATTAGTAGTGCTAATAGGTGTATTGTAAAATAAATCTTCCCAAGCCTGCACTGTGGTTACTAAACTATATGCATTTAAGGCAATCAACTTCTCAATAGCTGCTTTAGCTTTAGGATAGTCTTTAATCCACATATAAACTTCAGCCTGTAAGCAATATATACTAGCTTTAGAAAACCTAAAATTACTGGAGTTGGTAATCATCAATTCTTCTGCTTTTAACATATCTGGTATGATCACATCGGTTAAAATAGTTGCGCCGGGTGTACGTGGTCTTTGTATGTCTGTAACAGATTCTGTTGGCAAAGTATATAAAGGGACTGACCCCCAGACATTTATTGCTTTAAAATAAGAGAAGGCTCTAACAGCATGAGCTTCTGCCAACAAACTTTTATCATAAGCAGTTATTGTTGGAATGTACTTAATGGCTTGATTTGCTCTGTTTATTAACACATATAAATTATCCCATCTTAGCGTTGAATTGCCTTCTGTAATATTTTGTCTAACCAACTCCAGTCTGTCCAACGTTGCGCCAGATGATCCGGCTTTAAAGTTGTCACTCCTAAATTCACCCCATAAATGATAGTTAAACCTATAAGTTGCTTGCATACCATCATACATGCCAATAATTCCAGCTAAAGCATCTGAATTGTTTTTCCAGAATTTATTTGGACCTATTTCGCTAATGGGTTCTTGCTCTAATATATCCTCGCAAGATACATTTAACCCAAATACTGTAAGCAGTAAAAAGGCTATTTTGAACTTAGATTTGTTTCTATATTGTTTCATGTTTTTCTTTTTTAAATTATTAATTTAATTGAACTTTTAACCCAACAATAAGTTCGCGGTCGTTAGGGTATCTTAAGTTATCTAAACCCGGGTTTAAAGGATTCCCGCGGTTACCCAATTCAGGATTCCATCCGATGTATTCGGTCCAAGTTAATACATTATTGACTGCTAAATTTAAAGATATCCCACTAATACCTTTGATAGTTTTGAATAAATCTTTGTTTAGGTTATACTCTAATTTCACATAACGTAACTTAATATAATCACCTCTAGTAACAAAATAGCTATTAGGTCTATTTCTATTTTGAGCCACCCTTTTCAATCTTGGAAATTCAGTAATATCCCCTTCATTAACCCAAGCACCATCTATACGATCTGGACCTGGCGTTTCGTTATTCGAATTTAAATCGTTTCTGGCTTCATCCCACGCTCGGTATAAATCTTGACCAAAACTATAATCAAAAAGGAATGCGAAGCTAAAATTATTAAATTTAAAATCATTAGAAAAACCACCAAAATATTTTGCTAAACCGTTACCAATAATTTGTCTGTCATTTGCTGTAATACTAAAATCGCCATTAAGATCTTCCCAAATAATATCACCTCCTGCTAAAACAGCACTTCCAACCTGCATTTTTCTGACGGTACCCGTGTATTCTGCACCATTTAATGTGTAATTTACAAAAGTACCATTAGCAAAATTAGGGGTCAACCTGATACCTTCTGGAGTATAAGCATTGGATTCCTTATATTGATATACTCCCAAGTTTTTGTACCCAAAAATATTTCCAATAGGCTGCCCTTCCTCAATTCTATAATTTCCACTATCAAATGGGGTTCCTCCATCCAATTTAGTAACTTCATTCTCCTGATATGCAATATTGAAACTACTTTTCCAAGTAAATTTCTTGCTTTTCAGTATAGTTCCGCCAATAGTAAAATCAATACCTCTATTATCTACAGAACCTACATTTTTACGAATGCCATTAAAGCCAGTTTCTTCTGGCAATTGTACTCTCGCAAGAAGATCGGTAGTCACCTTTTTCCAAACGTCTACATTTAAAGTTAATCTGTTTTTGAACATTGCTAAATCCAACCCCAAATTAGTAGAAGCTGTTTTTTCCCATTTTAATATGTCATTACCCAATCTGCTTGGAGCAATTCCGCCAAGACCATTATAATTAAAGCCTGGCTCGAAAGCCCCTGTAAATTCATAATTACCCACGCGCTGATTACCTACTATACCATAACTAGCTCTAATTGTCAGGTTATTGATGGTTTTTATTTTATTTAAAAATGATTCCTTATTAACTTTCCAACCCAAACTTAAAGAAGGGAAAACACCATATTTAGTATTTGCACCAAATCTTGAGGAACCATCACGACGAAATGTGCCGGATATTAAATATTTACCTTTAAAATCATAATTAAAACCACCAAATAATGAATATAACGAATTTCTATAATTGTCCGTTCCATTCAGAATAACAATATTTAATGGATCTGTATTACCGAAAGTTTCAACATATTCATTATTAAAATTTGCTCTTATATCAAATCTTTCCGAATTCCACACTTGTGTTTGCATCCCTGCAAAGGCACCAAAGGTGTGTTTCCCCCATTTGTTTTTATAATTTATGAAGCTTTCCTGTTGCAAATCACTGTTATTAGTAAAGCGTTCTTGTCCAGTTGCAATAGGAGTAGCAGGGTTCAACGTAATAATAGGGTTAAAATTGTTATATTTACTAAAATTATAATTAATACCTAAGGTTGCTTTAAAAGTTAGCTTTGGTAAAATTTGTAATTGTGCATAACTAAATATTTGCGCTCTATAATTTCTGTTAGTTCTAGTGGCTAGCGTCTCGGCTAGTGGGTTTTGTCTTCCACCAAACTCTTGCGCATAGCTTCCGTCTGGTTCAAATACAGGAAAATAAGGAATACGCTCTACTAGTTGTACAAACACTTGAGCTTCATCTAATCCGTTCTTCTCATCAAAAGTTAAATTTACCCTAGTCCCCATAGTTAAATTTTTAGAAAGATTCAAATCTAATTTAATATTAGAAGTTAATCTTCTGAAATTACTATTCATTACAATTCCATCTTCGTTAAGAAAACCATTATTCCAATAAAATTTTGCCTTATCGTTACCTCCTGTAATGGCTACATTAATTTGTTGTCTTATAGCTGGTCTAGTAATCAACTTTTGTAAATCCCAAGAATAATTTCGTAAAATCCCTAAAGTGTCACTTTCAAAACCTGTAATAACAGCACCTGCTTTTAATCTTTCATACCTAAGTCTTTGGCGGGTATTGGCCACCCGAATATCCCCTACAAGTTGACTAATTCCTGAAATAGAACTAATATTAACTTTTAGATCGCCAGGTTTTCCTTTTTTAGTAGTTATCAAAATCACACCATTGGCACCATTAGTTCCATAAATAGCTCCTGTAGCACCATCTTTTATAACCTCCATACTCTCTATATCGTCTGGATTCAAATTGTCTATATCTTCCAATTGCTGTCCATCGACTACATATAATGGATTTACACCACCTTCAAAGGTCGAGGTACCACGAATACGAATATCAAGTCCCTCACCAGGACCTCCGTTTGTTAAGATTTGAACACCTGAAACCTTACCTTGAATACCTTCTAACGCACTTACTGGTGTAGCTTGTTCTATTGACTCGGCTTTTACAGTGCCTAATGATCCCAACACCTTTTCGCGACTTACTGCAGCATACCCAATAATAACAACCTCATCAAGACTTTGAGCATTTTCTTCTAAGGTTGCATTAATAACAGTTTTACCACCAATAGAAATTTCTTGAGTTTTAAAACCGATAAATGAAAATACCAATTTTTTTTGTCCTGGTACTAATTTTATAGAATAGTTTCCGTCAAAATCAGTAGCTGTTCCCTTTAGTGTTCCTTTCTGCAACACATTCACTCCCGGTATAGGTGCTCCACTTACATCCTTCACTACACCTGTTATTCGTTCTTGAGCTACTAAACTAGCCGAAAAACTGGAAAAAAACATGAGCAACAGCAACACCAATCCAGGAATAGTGTTTTGTTTTTTTAATTTTTGTTTCATCATTTTTTTGGGTTTTAATATACAATTAATTTTTTATTGGTTTTTATAAAGTTAGAAATTTGAAATACTTCTAAATATTACATACAATTTTAAGACTTATTTAAGATTTTGGTATCCTGTCCTATCCTGTTAAAAACGCTTTTTTTTATTTTAAAAAAATAGAACAATAGTTCGTGTATTTATTGAGATTGCATTTTAGTATTATAAAAATAACATTTTATATAAAAATCGAAACGAATATTTATGAAAATGATAAAGCAAATTAAATGATAATATTGACTAATAATAACTTTAATTCAAATAAAATGTCCAAAAGTATTCTTGTCAATCTGCTAATAGCAGTTGTTTTTTTTAAATAAAAATTTACTTTACTAAAAAAGTCTTCCTAAAATGAGAATTGATTTGATGAATAAACCTATTTCAAAGAAATGATTAATGGATTGTTGGTTTTTAAAGCGAACGCATTCAAATAGTTTTCCCAAGATTCTTTGGTTTCAAATTGGCCTGATTTTTTCCATCCAAAACCTGCATAATAGATAGCTTTTTTATTTTGAACTTGAATTTCAGCATAAAAATTACTTTCATCTTTTAAATCTGTTTCATACAAATCTACGGAAGTCAAGTTTTTATTAGGAACAAAAAGACCCGTTCCAAATTCTGAATCATCAAGTGGTTC
>DMHA01000075.1:1016-4246 GCA_003449615.1 Flavobacterium sp. | reverse complement strand
GATGCCGCCGATGGCTATACAATCTACTTCGGAAAATCATCCGATAAATTATATGGAAACATAATGGTGTATGGCAAAAGCGATTATTTTTTCACCGGAATGGATAGGGAAGACACCTATTATTTCCAGATTGAAGCCTTCAATAGTAATGGCATTGGTCCACGAACCGAAATCAAAAAAACGGAATAAAAAACGCATAAAAATACTTTGGTTGGGTATAATTATTTTTTTAGTTATACCCAACTTGTTTTTTAATATATTTGGATTTCTAATGGTAATAGATAAATTAATGAAAAAATCAATCGTACTCCTACTCCTTTTTTTAAATGGCTTTTTTCTTCTTGCACAAAGTAAAGAGGAGCTAACCATCAAAGAAATATATAAATCCTCTTTGACCAATTCTCAATGCTATACTTGGCTGGACTATTTGTCCAATTCCATAGGTTCCCGATTATCAGGTTCAGACAATGCCGAAAAAGCGGTACAATACACGAAATCTCAACTAGAAACGTTGGGCTTTGACCGAGTGTATCTTCAAGAAGTGATGGTACCGAAATGGGTTCGCGGCGAAAAAGAAACGGCTTATATTTTAGACAATAAATCCAAAATAAACATTCCTGTTTGTGCGCTTGGCGGTTCTATTGCTACCCCAAAAAACGGAATTACAGCTGAAGTAATCGAAGTGAAAGGCATTAAGGAATTAGAAACTTTAGGCGATAAAGTAAAAGGGAAAATCGTGTTTTTTAATCGGCCTATGAATCCCGAAAATATTGAAACATTCAAATCGTATGGCGCTTGCGTTGACCAAAGATTTGCTGGTGCAAAAGAGGCATCAAAGTTTGGTGCAGTAGCAACTATAGTGCGATCGATGAATTTGAGATTAGATGATTTTCCACATACTGGCGTACAAAGTTATGGTGATCTTCCGAAATCGGAATACATTCCTGCTGCTGCAATTAGCACCAATGCTGCCGAATTGTTGAGCAAAACATTAAAAACAAATCCCAATTTAAAATTCTTTTTGAAACAATCTTGCCAGCAAATGGAGGATGTTTTGTCGTACAATGTTATTGGCGAATTAAAAGGAAGTGAGCATCCCGAAAATATTATGGTTGTGGGCGGACATCTAGATTCTTGGGATCTTGCTGATGGTTCTCACGATGATGGTGCTGGTGTTGTACAAAGTATGGAAGTAATGAATATCTTCAAAAATATTGGCTACAAGCCCAAAAATACGCTTCGTGTCGTACTTTTTATGAATGAAGAAAATGGTGGACGAGGCGGAAAAAAGTACGAAGAATTGGCTCAAGCCAACAATGAAAATCACCTATTTGCAATGGAAAGCGACTCGGGAGGATTCACGCCAAGAGGATTTTCGATTGAAAGTGATGAGGCTGGTTTCAATAAAATTGCGGCTTGGAAAAGTCTCTTCGAGCCTTATTTAATTCATAGTTTTGTGATTGGTCACGGTGGTTCAGATATAGCTCCATTAAGTTCCAAAGGAATAATAAAAGCAGGGTTAAAACCAGATTCACAGCGCTATTTCGATTATCATCACGCGGCAAACGACACTTTTGATGCCATCAATAAAAGAGAGTTAGAACTAGGGGCTGCAACTATGGCTACTTTGATGTATTTGATGGATCAAAATGGAATTGCAAAACCAACTGGCACAAAGTAATTATTACAAAAATCTTCCAACTGGATATAATAAATAACGGTCGTCATACTATTTTGTTTTGCTGTAAAACCAAGTGTAAATTGCATTGGGGTCATTAGCAAAAACATTGTCAGCAGCTTTCTTTTGGTCAAATCCTTTTTGCAATTCGGGAGAATCGTCTAGCATTTTTTTTATTGTTGGTTCCATTACGTAGGCTTCAATATATTCGGTTCGCTGAAAAATACTGTTGAAAAATCCCCAACTAAGGAATGAATCTGTTGATTTGGGTTCTAATAAAATCATCGCCAAATCGCCCAAGGGTTGGTCTGTGGAAATATACACTGAACCCTGAGCAAATATCTGTTTTCGGCTTTCCGCAATAGGTGTACAAGTTAGCTGCATGTGTCCTTCAAAGGGGAGCTTTCTGCCAGAAACATTTTGGAATTTTACATTTTGAATTCGGTACATTTCCACGCTCACTTCCTTTGATTCGTTGAGAGTTTCCATTTGAATTCCGTGTAATTTCAGCCTTTCAATGACTTCAACACAAGCATCTGGTACAAAATAGCCTTTTGGACGATTGATAAAATCTCCGTATAAAGCATAATTTGAAGAGAAAATCCGGACATTTTTTTCTTTAATCAATTCCTTGATTTGAAATGCTGGCGCTCCCATCGGAATGCCCAACGCCTTGGCTTCGTTGCTTCTAGAAATCTAGAAATCACACAGCCGTCATTGTTAGATAATATCGCAACGGGTTTTCCGTTGAATTTCGGCTGAAAAACACGTTCGCAGGAAGCATAAAAATTGTTACAATCGACAAGGGCATACATTTTGTAAAATTACACAATAGAAGATTATAGTGAGGGGTGTAAAAATTAAATTTTTATGAATGTTAATAAAAAATCGCTTTTTTTTTGGTTAACTGAAAATTATATTTATATTCGCAAAGAATTTAAGAAAAACATAATTCCATGTCAACTAACCGTTTTTATTTTAGCAATACTTACTATTTCTTCTTTAGGAAGTAAGGATTGTCTATGGTTATTTGAAAGAGTAAGAAACAAATAAAACTAATATACAATCCTGATGAAAATCAGGATTTTTTTTTGATAAAAAATAAAATGTCTAAAAACACAACAACATCTAATGGTCTCGAGAATGCCCTCCCTTTGGCAGGGTTGGGTGGGCTTATTGCAATTCAAGGTATAAAAGGTTCTTTCCATCATCAGGTGGCTCAGGAATATTTTGGCAATGAAATAGAAGTCGATGAGTGTTTATCCTTTGATAAATTGATTGATAGTCTGATGTCTGGAAAATCAAATCAAGCGGTTATGGCGATAGAAAATTCTATTGCGGGACCAATTATCCCAAATTATGCTTTGATAGACCAAAATAATTTGCACATTATTGGCGAACATTATTTAGACATTCATCAAAATTTAATGGCGTTGAAAGGTCAGAAAATAAAGGATATTCAAGAAGTTCATTCGCACCCGATGGCCTTGTTACAATGTATGGAATTCTTAAAAAAATATCCAAAAATTAAATTAGTCGAAGACAAAGACAC
>DMHA01000075.1:617-943 GCA_003449615.1 Flavobacterium sp. | reverse complement strand
GCAGCTGAAATGTACGATTTAGAAATTTTGGCGCCAGAAATTCAAACGATTAATAACAATATGACTCGTTTTGTAATTATCAAAAAGGAAAATTCATTTGTGTCAAAAGATGAAATTAATCGCGCTTCAATCAAATTTGAATTGGATCATAAGCGAGGAAGTTTAGCAGCAGTCCTCAATGTAATGAGCGATTGTAAACTGAATTTAACCAAAATTCAATCCTTGCCAAAAATAGAAACACCTTGGAAATATTCGTTTTTCGTGGACGTTACTTTCGATAAATACGAAGATTACGCCAAAGCAAAATCATTGATGGAAATTATGGC
>DMHA01000075.1:0-547 GCA_003449615.1 Flavobacterium sp. | reverse complement strand
CAATATAAAAATACAAAACCTTAAAAAAGGAAATTCCAAAAGACAAAAAACAAATTATAAATTCCAAAAAAATATAATTTTCTTATAAGGTATTGACTCCACATTCTTAGACGGGTGGAGAAACAAAATATATAATTTTTGATTTAAAAAACGACAAATTGAAAGACTTACAAAAAAATATTAATTCAGATGACACTCCAGTCTCACAACTCCCCCTTCGGGGGTCGGGGGGCTGGTCTGCTGGGGTGGGGTTTGCAAAACGCCTCGATATAGTTGAAGAATATTATTTTTCTTCAAAACTTCGCGAAGTAAGACAATTGGCTTCCGAAGGGAAACCTATTATCAATATGGGAATTGGAAGTCCAGATTTGAGGCCTTCACAAGCGGTTATTGACGCAGTATCTTTGGCAATGCAGGAAGAAAATGCGCATCAATATCAAAGTTACCAAGGATTGCCTGAATTGAGAAGCGGAATGGCTGATTTCTATGCAACCAATTATGGAGTTGCTTTGAATCCGAATACTGAAATTTTGCCTTTGATGGGTTC
>DMHA01000013.1 GCA_003449615.1 Flavobacterium sp. | reverse complement strand
AATTTGAAATTTCCATCTTTCGCTCATATCAATCTAATTTTTCCGTTAATTTCTCAAAAACTTTCTTCGCTGATTTTCCTTCATATAAAATGCTGTAAACGGCATCAATAATTGGGGTTTGGGCGCCATATTCCAAGTTGAGGTTATAGGCACTTTTGGTGGCATAATAGCCTTCGGCAACCATACTCATTTCCATCATTGCCGATTTTACGGTATAGCCTTTCCCTATCATATTTCCGAACATTCTGTTTCTGGAAAAAATAGAATATCCAGTTACCAATAAATCGCCCAAATAAGCCGAATCATTGATGTTGCGCTTCATTCTATGAACTTTCTTGATGAATTTTTTCATTTCTCGAATACCGTTACTCATCAACACCGATTGGAAATTATCGCCATAACCCAATCCGTGAGCCATTCCTGCTGCAATTGCATAAATATTCTTGAGCATTGCGGCATATTCTGTGCCAATAATGTCGTCAGAGATTTTTGTTTTGATGTAATTTCCAGATAAATTTTTGGCTACAATTTTAGCTTTTTTGGCATCGCCACAAGCAATGGTAAGATAAGACAATCGCTCCAAGGCGACTTCTTCGGCGTGGCAAGGCCCCGTGATAACGCCAATATTTTCAAAAGGAATATTATAGATTGTGTTGAAATGTTCGCCAACAATCAAACTGGTTTCAGGAACAATTCCTTTGATGGCCGAGAAGATGATTTTGCCCTCCAAACTTTCGGTTAGTTTTTCCAGCTCGCCATTCAAAAAAGCTGAAGGAATGGCAAAAATGATATAATCTGCATAAGCAACGGCTTCATTAATATTGCTTGTGAGTTTTAATTTTTTTACATCAAATTCTACTGAACTCAGATAATTGGGATTGTGATGCTGGGTTTTTATATGCTCGATAGTATCTTCATTTCGCATATACCACGCAATTTCTTTCAGGTTTTCACATAACATTTTAGCAATTGCGGTTGCCCAACTTCCGCCGCCAATTACGGCAAATTTTATATTTTCGGCCATTTTTTTATTAGATTTAATCAAAAGTACTTAAAAACATATATAGAAAGCAAAAACAAAGTACATAATAAACTTTAAAACTTCATTATAAAAAATTAAACTATTTTTTATTTCTATACAATATTTTAGTTTTCTGAACGTTGTTATATTTTAAATATTGGTTGTTTTTTAAAGTTAAGAGGTTGAATTAGTTAGTTTTGTTTAGTATTTTGCAAAAGGCGTTCTTAAAGGTAATTTGGGAACGCCTTTGTGTTTTAATTCTTTACGCTCTGCACAATCCCGCTCAACAATCCATTAAAATCAAATTCGGGATCTTCCTTCAATCCCATTCTGACAATGACTAAATCGTGACTTGGGAAAATGGCAACCATTTGGCCTTGATAACCGCTGCAATAAAACATATCTTTTGGCACATCGGGGAATTTTCCGCCAGCATTGAGCCAAAAATGGGCACCATAATCTGCTTTGGAACCGTTGGTTGGTGTAGCTACGTATTTTGCCCAACTCTCGTCAAATATTTGCTCTCCATTCCAATTGCCTTGGTGCAAATAAAGCAATCCAAATTTACCCCAATCTCTTGTGGTTGCCCAGCCGTAGGACGAACCTACATAATTTCCTGCCATATCGGTTTCGACCAACATCGAGTTCATTCCGATTTTGTCAATCAAATCCGAATACCAAAAATCGAGATATTCCTGATGGGTTTTGAATTGTTTTCGCAAAATTCCAGAAAGTAAATTGGTAGTTCCCGAAGAGTAATTCCAAGTCGCATTTGGTTTTCCTACTAATGGTTTATCGACTTGCGATTTTGTCATATCCGCATCAAGGAAAAGCATTTGGGTCACATCCGAAATCTTGGTGTAATCCTCTTCCCATTTCAAGCCAGAGTTCATGTGAAGCAAATCATTAATTGTGATTTTTGCCCGATTATCGTTTGCCCATTCTGCAATTGGAGCGGGTTTATTAATGTCGATTTTTCCTTGTTTTTGCAAAATTCCGAATAGTGTGGCAGTAATACTTTTGGTCATAGACCAGCCCAAAATTTTGGAGTTTTTATCGAATCCCGTATCGTATTTCTCGGCAATGATTTTGTCTTTATAAATGACCAAAACCGAGCGGGTTCTTTTGTTTATTTTCCCATTTACATCAAAAGCATTGGCGACAGCCTTTTCTAATTTTTCATAATCAATATTGGCAAAAACGCTATCCATGCCATTCGGCAGGCTAACTTTCGGTTCGTTGTTTCCATACGGAAAAGGCAAATTATTGTTAATTTTTGTTCTTTTGGGAACTTTGTAAGGTTTCGAAATATCAAAATCAGCGTTGATTAATGTCGCTCCCAAACCTTCACGGTAAATGGCTTTTCGTTCTTTAAATCCAAATACTGATGAAGTAGCAAATTTTCCGTTTTCGTCAATTTTGTTTTTGGCCAAAGTAATCTTTTCGATGTCGTTGTCGCCTTTTTCGATTGTTTCCTGAGAACGATGGTCGATGAAATGACCGGAAGCCATACTTTTGGCTGAAAAGCCAGAAATTAAATCCAGTTTGGGATAAGTGGTGTAGCCAAAATAAATTAGAAATACAAATAAGGCAAGACCAAGAAATTTGAATAATTTTTTCATTTGAATAGAATTTAAAAGCAATTTAGTAAAAATAAAATCAGAATTAACAGATTTTTATAATTTTTAATCTTTGAAAATTTGTGAAATCTGTGTGATAAAATAATTCTATATTCACTACTTTTGTATTTAGAATTTTTCTAAATAACAAAATGTTAAACATCAATAAAGTTAGAGCCGATTTTCCCATACTTTCCAGAACCGTAAACGGGAAACCTTTGGTCTATTTTGACAATGGAGCCACTTCGCAAAAACCACAAATTGTGATTGATGCGATCGCCAAATATTACCAAGAAATCAATGCCAACATTCATCGTGGCGTGCATACTTTGAGCCAATTGGCCACCGATGCCTATGAAGAATCACGAACTAAAATTCAAAATCACATTAATGCAAAATTTGCTCACGAAGTGATTTTTACTTCAGGAACCACACACGGAATTAATGCTATTGCCAATGGTTTTGCTTCTATATTAAAACCCGGTGATGAAGTTTTGGTTTCAGCTTTGGAACATCATAGCAATATTGT
>DMHA01000012.1:1061-7952 GCA_003449615.1 Flavobacterium sp. | reverse complement strand
TGCATAATAGCAAACCTTTTGACAAAAAGTAGTCGCCTGCTAATACTGAAACTTTTGTGCGCCATAATGCATTAATACTGAATAAGTTTCGTCTCTGATATGATTCATCAACTACATCATCGTGGATGAGTGTAGCTGTATGTAATAATTCTATCATGCTAGCTGCTACAAAGGTGGAATGGTTTATATTTCCATGCAATTTAGCACTTAAGAATACCAAGAGGGGTCTAAATTGCTTTCCTTTACTTCTTAATAGGTAATTAGTAATCAAATCCAACAATGGTAATGAACTTTGAACATTTTTTTTAAAAAATGTTTCAAAATCTTTTAGCTCATTTTCTATAAAGCGCTCTAATTCTTTCATTATTGTCATACCGCAAAATTAATATTTTAATTTATTTTAATGATTTTAATTAAGTATATATTGCTTTTCATGCTCAATTATTACTTAATTTTGCATGCGAAACGGAGACTTAAAATACTTTTGCTTAACTAGAGATGGGTGATAGTATTGATTAATAATAAAATAAGTATGAGGAGGAAGAAGAACACTGAGCTATTAAACGATTTAAGCGGAATTTTTAAAGCTCTTGCGAATCCATCACGTTTGCAGATATTTAATATGCTGCAAAATGGTAAGGAGATGAACGTTACTGAGATCTACATTAAACTACAAGCAGATCAGCCTACAGTATCACACCATTTAAGTATAATGAAGAATAGTGGGATACTTGAAACAAGACGAGAAGCACAGAGTATTTTTTATTTCATTAATAAAAAAAATCTTAAAACAGTTATTTCGTATTTAAATGAGGTAATTGATTGATTTTAGTTATTAGCTGTAAAGATATATTTTAGTAGTATTTGAGTTGTGAAATTCTTTATGAAGTGATTCGTAAAATTACTATAGCGTTCGAGAATTCGGACTTGTTGATGATTGATTGGATTATTAATCAAAGCAACCGTACTTTAACACCTGATTTAGGCTATCATATAATTTTTAAACCTGAGGAAGGATAAAAAATGTTGGTATCTTCTAAGCAATATACTCCACGGGATCAAAATCAATCCATTAATAATGTTGATGTTTGGAACAGACATATTACTGAAAATGAAAGATATGAAGTAAGTTTTCTTCATTATGGCTTGACGAGTATGTCGCATTTATTTGAAAGATAAAATGCGACAAATGCTTGCTTAAACATCCTGATGGACCTGGTGTAGCCGTTACCTTTACTGAAGTGTCTTATTTTCAGACTTGGCTTTGTTCAGGTGGTAAAGGTTCAAAATGGATTGTAAAATGGTTTAATCTTTTAATTGTTCCTTTAATACAATTATGGCTTTTGACATTTCTTTATCAAAATCCTTCACATGAGCTTCAATTGAAATGCCTCCTTTATAATTGATTTGTTTAAGCGCTTTTAAATACGGACTGAAATCTTGACCCATTACTCCAGGTGTAGTGCGTTGATCATTTTCAGCAATGTGAACGTGTTTGATATATTTCCCATATTGAATTATAGATGAAGCTTGTTCTTGCTCACGAGTCATATGATAAATATCGGCTAATAGTTGAATGTTAGCATGATTTACTGCTTTTACAATCTCTCCACCTTCAACAACTGAATTTATAAAATTGGTTTCTTTGCTATTTAAGGGTTCAATAACAATAGTTATATCATATTTGGCAGCAATGGATCCCATTTTTTTCAATAATGAAATAAACTGATCTGTAGCTGCTTTTTTATCAAATCCTTCTGGTATGCTCCGCGCACGTGCTGATCCAAATACAATATAGGGAATTTTCATTTTCTGAGCCCGCCTAAAGGCTATTTCTGAATAAATTAGAATTTGTTGGTGTACAGTATCAGGACCTGTAACTTTATAATTACCCGGAAGAAAACTTGTACAACTTCTTATAGGTAGTTGCATTTTTTTGTATTTATCGAATATTTTATCATAAACACTATCATGTTCTAATGGAACCAATAACACACTTACACCACCTTCAATAAAATCATAATTATTTGCTTTAAGTAGTGAATCGTTTTTAATTGGAGAACAAGCACCTATATCAATTTGACTATGTACAAAGATTGAAAAGTAAAATCCAAAAATAATATTTAATAATAAAGTTTTCATTTAATTTGTATTTTAAGGTTTATATAGTGGGTTCTAAAAATTGATTTTTTTACTCAAAATTCAAGAAAAACGTAAAACCCGTTATCCAATTCTCTTGAATCAATGCAAATATAGAATTATTTTGGGATTTTCAGTTCTAAAAACGTGCTATTTTTATAACTAACTAACTAACAAAGATGTACCTATGCTATATCCAGTCTAATTATTTGTTCGTATCGAAATATATTGTAGGTTAGGTTAATCATTCCAATTATTGCCGTAGCCCTTTCTATTCCAACAGATTTTAGACATAGTCCGTTAATACTTTTGCTCCATAAAGCCAAAAACATGTTCCACACTTGAGCGTTTTTTTGATTTCGTTTTGTTTTTCGCCTGTATAGGCACTGTCTGCATGTAAATTTTGTCCTCGGTCTTTGTCTGTCAATAGATTCTCTATTGAATGCGTATAATGTACAGAGGCATCCGTTACATAGTAGGTATTTATAAGTTTGCTTTTATTGTCAACCTTTATGAGGCCTTTATAGCCATAAAATGTTTCATTGTTTTTCTTCGTCCAACGGGTATCTGTATCTTTGTGACACTTCTTGTGTGGTTGGTCATTCCACAATCATCAACCTCTCCATTTTTTATTTTCTCATTTTCTTCTCGTGTGTTACGCTGGCGAGGGGCAACGGTAAAACTGGCATCTATCAACTGTCCTTCATTAAAAATCAAACCTTTGCTTTCCATGACTATTAAATAAAACAAATAAGTCCTCTACCAATTTCAATTTGGTTACATTTTCTCGAAATAACCAAACGGTTTTCTCGTCAGGAACTTTATCACCTGTTTCCAATCCTAAGAAGTCCTTGAAACTGGTACGATCAAGTATTTGATATTCTACCTGCTTGTCTTCAAGTCCATAATAGCGCTGTAAAATAAGTATTTTGAACATCAATACCACATCAAAAGGTTTGTCGCCAGCATTACTCTTTTTATCCGTATTAAGCAGCTTGCTTTCTAAGGTTGAGCAAAATAATTCAAAATCAATAACTTGCAAGATTAATTCTAATGAATTACCTATCTCAGATAATTTTATCATTCGTAAATTGCTTGTCAAATAAACCTATATTTCCTTGTTTTTTGTATCGTTGCATTGCTAAAAATATATCTTGTTAGCAATACAAAAAGACACAAATAATTATCTTAATATCAAAGATTTAATTTATAGAACTCCCCTTAAGTATTTATCTAAGGTTTTAAATAGAGTATCTAAGCGTATCGGCTTTGCTAAGTAATCACAAAACCCTGCTTCAAAAATTTTTTCTTTTTCATTTTCCATAGCAAATGCTGTTTGTGCTATGATAGGTATGCCAGGATGATTTGTTTTAATTTCTCGTGTTGCATCCATTCCATTCATTACGGGCATTTGTATGTCCATTAGAATTAAATCTGGTTGTAATTCATGACATTTTTCTACTGCTATAAGTCCATTTTTTGCCCATATAACTTTTGCTCTGGTATATTTAAGCGCAGCCTCTAAAAACAAATAGTTTGAATCTATGTCTTCCGCAATTAATATCGTTTTATCTTCCCAATTGTAATTTGATGTTAGCATTCAGATAACTTTTTTACTGCTTCTACGTATCAACTTAAAGTTTGTTCTGTTTTTATGCATTTTATAATAATTTTTGAAATTTTTTGTCCCATATAAATTATGTTTTTTAGATCCAATAAAGAAAAGCTCAAAATAGAAGAGCTAGAACATGAAAATAAGGACTTAAGGGAGAGATTGCTGCAAGCTACTCTTCAATTGGAGAAAGGGCTGCTTTTTAATGAAATCAACCAGCAGTTATTCCGAAGTTTACCTTATATCATATTTTGGCGAAATCAGGATAAAGTTATTTTGGGAGGAAATGAATATTTTCTGAGCTTAACAGGTGTTAATGATTTAAATGAGCTGAGAGGTAAAAGAATACAAGAATTGAAATGGAAGGAATTGTTAGAAATATCTGAAAAATTTGATTCAGACGTTCTTGAGAGTTTTGAAATGAAGCGCTTTCAATCGCATCTTGTTTTAAGGAACGGTGATGTTAAAATGATGGAAATTACAAAATTACCTTTAATTGATGCCAAGGGTAATGTAGTGGGTTTGTTGAATATTATGGAAGATATTACCCGGCGACTTTCAGATGAAAATTTGCTCAACAAAACAGTCAATGAATTAAAATTACTAGGTGACATTATAAGTAATAGTTCTTCATTGGCTTTTGTTTTTTCTGCCGGAACTCGTTGGTCTGTTAGTTTTGTTAGTAGAAATATTGCCAAGTTAGGCTATTCGCCTGAAGAATTTTATTCAGGGAAATACGATCTTAAATCAATTATTTATCACGAAGATGTTACTGCTTTTGAAAATCGCTTGAGCTTGTACGCTCATGATATAAGTGAAAAAGTTTCAAAAGAGTTTAGATTGATTACTCGCAACGGTGGTATTATTTGGGTAAAAGAGAACATTAGATATATAAAAAATGTTGTAAACGGAAAATCATATTACGAAAGTATTCTTACTGATATTTCAGAATTGAAAGATAAGGAGGGCTTGATTAAAACACAGTATGAAGAAATTCAAATGCAAAATGAAGAAATTCAAGCCCAAAATGAAGAGTTTTTTGCCATTAATGAAGAATTAAAAAACAGTTATGATGAGTTGTATAATCTTCATAATAAACTGGGTGAAAGCGAAGAAAAATTTAGAATTATTGCCGAACAATCTCTGATAGGTTTATTGATGATTAAGGATCAAAAAATTCGTTACATCAATCCTACTATGAATAGTATTTTTGAATTCGATAAAAACGAATATGATTCATTTTCTATAGATCAATATATAAAACAGATTCATAAAAGTGACAGAGCCATTGCAAAAGAGAGAATCTATATGGCTATTGATGACAAAATTTCAACCAATTGCAGTTATAAGATTGAAACTCCTATTGGTGAGATTAAATATATCGAACAGTATACACGCATTGTTATCCTTGATTCAGAAAAGGTTATCATGATTAGCTGCGTAGACATTAGCAAGCGTAAATTTTATGAAGAAGCAATAAAGGAAGTTAATAATTATCTTTCTGCTACACTCAATTCAATTAATGATGCGCTTTTAACTTTCAATACAAGCGGTAGAATTATAAGAGCTAATCGCAGTGCTGAATTGCTCCTAAAAATGTCATTCGAAAATTTCAGAAACAAGAGGGTAGATCATATAATTAAATTAACAGATCTTAATGATCATTCTTTCAATTTAAAAGAGCAAATAAATACTTCTCTGACCAAAGGGGATGAGTTTTACGATGAATCGGTATTTAGACTAAATTTTGAAGGTTATTCAAAGAATGTCGGTATTACCATAATGCCAATCAAAGACGAAAATGATGCCATTCTGGGTTATATTATGGACATAAGGGAAATAAAGGATAATAAGCCTTTACTTTCTGCCGATGTTAAAGATATTAGGCATGGTTCTTTAAAATTGGGAATGGATGTTTTTAAAACTATTTTTGATTATGCTGAAGATGGCATTTGCCTCATTAATGAAAAGGGTAGGGTAGTAGAATGGAACAAGGGTTTTGAAAAAATAACAGGTTTAAAACATTTTGTTGTTAAGGATGAGTACGTTTGGCATCTTATGTATATGCTGCATAAGCCTGAAAAAAGAAGTCCTGTTTTATTAAAGAAATTTGAGGCTTTATTTGGTAAATTTTATTCTAATCCGAAAGATTACATTTTTAATCATTATGAAATACAACTATTTAATCTTCAGAAGGAAAATATTTTACTTAAATCGGTTCTGTTTCCTATCGAAATAGATGGAAACCTCCTTTTTGGAATAATTGCAAAGAATATAACTGATATCAGAAAGGCTGAAAATGAACTTAAACGACACCAACGCTTTCTTCAAACAATTCTTGATAATTCACCTGTTGCCATATACATTAAAAATACAAACGCTGAGTTTCAGTTGGTCAATTCACGTGCTGAAGAGGTATTTGGTGTGAAACGTGATGTTCTATTAAAGAAAAAATTACAAGAAGTAATTATTGGAGTTGATAAAAATGGTTTGATTGCTGAAAGTGATGAACTTGTTCTTAAAGAAAATAAAACCATTCGTATTGAAGAGAAATTATTAATTGATGGAAGGATAAGAACGTTTATTTCTATTAAAGCCCCTTTTGTTGGTTATCAAGGGGAAGAGAATGGTATTTTGGGTATTTTGATGGATATTACTGACCGTCAGGAAACAGAAATGCGTTTAAGAGAATCAGAAGAGCTATATAAAAAACTAGTAAATACAACACCCAATTCTATTTTGGTTTCTGATATTGAAGGAAAAATAATTTTTGCATCTTCAAAAGCGATTGATACTTTTGGTTTGAATAAAGTTGCAGATATTACGGCATCTTTTTTATTTCAATGGGTATATAAGGAAGATAAAGAGGCACTGCTTTCCAGCATGTCCGAATTGATAAATAAAGGTGTAAATTTAGGTAATGAATTCCGCTTTTTAAGAAAAGATGCTTCCGTTTTTAATGGTGAAATTTCATCGGCTGTAATTGATAACTATCTGGGTCGCCAAAATGCTATTATTTCTGTTATACGTAATATTGACGAAAGGAAAACTTTTGAACAAGAATTAATTAAAGCTAAAGAAAAGGCAGAAGAATCGGATAAGCTAAAGTCCGCATTTTTAGCCAACATGTCGCATGAAAT
>DMHA01000012.1:0-1046 GCA_003449615.1 Flavobacterium sp. | reverse complement strand
GAAATCAGAACTCCTATGAATGCAATTATTGGATTTTCTTCTTTATTGATTGATGAAGATTTACCAAAAGATAAAAAGGAAGAATATTTCGAAATCATAAATAATAATAGTAATAATTTATTAGCTATTATTAACGATGTTCTTGATATTGCTAAAATAGAAGCTGGTCAAATCATGATAGTTAAAGGAAATTGTAAATTAGATAATCTATTGATTGAAACTAAAAATTTGTTTGATGATTATTTACTTAGAAAAAATAAAGATGTAAAAATTCTATTGGATGAAAAATCTTTGGGTAAAAACATTATAATCAGCATTGATTCAATACGGTTTCAGCAAATATTGAATAACTTATTAAGCAATGCAATTAAATTTACTGAAAAAGGTTATGTTAAGTTTGGTTATGAGTTTGTTGGAGATAGCTATTTGAAATTTTTTGTAGAAGATTCTGGCATAGGAATACAAAAGGATAAGCAAGATCTTATTTTTGATAGGTTCAGACAAGCTGATGAAGATTATACAAAGGTCCATGGTGGAGCTGGTTTGGGTTTGTCTATTTCAAAAAGCTTGGTTCGTTTAATGGGTGGGGAAATTTGGTTGGATTCTGAACCTGAAAAGGGATCTACTTTTTGGTTTACACTTCCTTATAGCAATGGTGTTGATGTTACTACAGACATGACAAAGCTTAAAGGTTTGGATTTAAAGCAGCAAAATCTTATAAACGGAAAGAAAATTCTGGTAGTAGAAGATGAGGTATTGAATTTTAGATTTTTAAAGGATTATTTGGAGAAAAATGGTGCATCAATAGTATTTGCTGAAAACGGACAAGATGCTTTAAGTATTTTTAATAGTTTAGATAAGCCAGATCTAATTCTTATGGATATTAAAATGCCTGTAATGGATGGTTTGGAGACTACAAGAGAAATTCGAAGAAGTAACAACAAAATTCCTATTATTGCGGTTACTGCATTTGCTCAGGAAGATGATAGACATAAATGTTTATTAGCAGGTTGTAATGATTTTATATCAAAACCCATCAATTTGAA
>DMHA01000122.1 GCA_003449615.1 Flavobacterium sp. | reverse complement strand
AGCAATATATAAGAGTCCAATAATCCCGAAGTTTCGGGAGTACTCAATATATTGTCTATCGCTATTATCTCCCGAATTCATCGGGATAAAATTTTAAAATGGATTGACCATTTTAAAATTACAATTGGTATTAAGTGGATTTGTTTAAACTTGCAAAAAATGTACTCTAAGATTATAAAACTCGATAGTATTTTACCTTATAGAGTTCTTGTTTTTGAATAATTTAAGCGTTTTGGATTTGTTGTTTAATGAAGGTAAATATGCTTTGGATTATTTGAAGAGTCAAAAATTGGTTTTATAGAATCCGTTTAAAACAACTATTTTTTTGCGGAAGCTAAACTAGAATTCATATAAAAGAACAACCTCAAAGTATGGTTCATATCATACTGATAACCATTCGATTTTTGTTGATACACATTCATATAACCAAAATCGAAGCTCAAATTTGAATTTATGGATTGTTTGATTCCAACAAAAAAACGGTTTTGATCAAAAGTATTATAGACAATATCTTGACCAAATTGAATTAACAACTCATCTGAAACAACAAGCGAAGGAGCTTTTTTGTTCTTGAAAACAGGAATTGTAGTACTAATTAAATACCGCACTCGATTTGAGAATTTATTTTTGCCTGTTTCGTGATCGTCAACAATAATTTCTTGCCAACGTTGCTCATTTCGTATTCTTTGAAGCATAGCAATATTTCCATATTTGGTACTCATTTGAACTTGTTGGTAAATCCTATTTTCATCTGAAAAAGTATTCCATTCAGTGTTTTTTGGAGCCAACCACATGTGGGCATAACCCGCTGTAAATGAAAATTTAGAATTTGGAATATAAGAAATACCTCCTCTCAAAAAGAAAAAATTATTGTCTTGAAAAAAATCATTCGTTCTAAGGTGAATATCAGCAACAACTCCCCAATGTTCAGTAAATTTAGTAGTTGAATTGAGAGAAACCCATGTTTGAAACTGTTGATTGATTTCTTTTTTTTTAACTGTTTGGGCAGAAAATAGGATTGGGAATATTAAAAATATAAGAGAAAGTAATTTAGTTTTCAAAACAATAAAATTTTAATAGCGCTAGGATTTTTCAACTGCAAATTTACTTTATTATGAACTGGAGAACAAGTTTTGGGAAATTAAAGAAGTGAAAAATAACAATTTATTTTAATTCTATTTAAGCAATTTAGTCAGGGCATTCGCTTTTAAGATTTTGGATATTGACAAAATATTTCAAGTTTTTCTAATGTTACACAGATGACACAGACCTGCATGCCAGCAAGCAGTTTAGAGAAATTTTACACAAATTCAATTATTCATAGAAAAAAATCCGTGAGAATCTGTATTATCCGTGTCATCTGTGTGCCAAATATTTGATTTGATAAAAAAAACAGCAATTATTTTTAAACGCGAATGCCTTGCTATTTAGTAAACAAAAAAAGCCTCGAATTTCTTCGAAGCTTTACTTTATGGGTGGCTGACCGGGTTCGAACCGGCGACCCTCGGCACCACAAACCAATACTCTAACCAGCTGAGCTACAACCACCATTTTTGACGAGTGCAAATATACTACAAAACTTGTCTTTTGCAAAGAAAAATACAAAATTTAGCAAGACTTTATTTTGTTGTCCAAAAACATTGAATTTTATACTAATTGATAAAAATAAATTGATGAAAATCAGTAACCCAAGAGAACAGAAATAATTTTTATTTCATTTTCTAGAAAACGAAAATAGCCCTTTCGCTCATCATTTCGTTTACTTCTTCAGCAACTTCTTCAATAAGAACTTCGTTAGTATGATCGGATAAAACTTTATCAATCAAGACTACAATAATTTCCATATCTTCTTCTACCAATCCACGAGTAGTAACAGCAGCGGTTCCAACACGAATCCCAGAAGTTACGAAAGGAGATTTATCATCAAAAGGCACCATATTTTTATTGACTGTAATTTCTGCTTTTACCAAGGCATTTTCAGCGTCTTTTCCTGAAATTCCTTTGTTTCTCAAATCAATCAACATCATGTGATTGTCTGTTCCACCCGAAATGATATCATAGCCTCTTTTTACAAAAGCATCGGCCATGGCGTTGGCATTTTTTTGCAATTGTAAAGCATATCTAAAGAAATTATCAGATAATGCTTCGCCAAAAGCAACCGCTTTTGCCGCAATAATATGCATCAAAGGACCACCTTGATTTCCTGGAAAAACGGCTAAATCTAGTAAAGAAGACATCATTCTGATTTCGCCTTTTGGAGTAGTTAAACCCATTGGATTTGGAAAATCTTTCCCCATCAAAATTAAACCTCCACGAGGGCCACGCAAAGTTTTATGAGTAGTTGTGGAAACAATATGGCAATGTGGAATTGGATCGTTCAGCAAACCTTTGGCAATTAGACCAGCAGGATGCGAAATATCGGCAAATAAAATCGCCCCAACAGAATCGGCAATCACTCTAAAACGCTCAAAATCCATATCACGAGAATAAGCCGAAGCTCCTGCAATAATTAATTTGGGCTGCTCTTTGGTAGCAATTTCTTGAATTTTATCATAATCCAATCGACCAGTTTCTTTGTCAACACCATAAAAAACAGGATTGTATAAACGTCCTGAAAAATTCACAGGCGAACCGTGAGTTAAATGCCCTCCGTGAGATAAATCGAAACCTAAAATTTTGTCTCCAGGTTTCAAACAAGCGTGATAAACTGCGGTATTGGCTTGTGAACCCGAATGCGGTTGCACGTTTGCATATTCGGCACCAAATAATTCTTTGGCTCTATCAATAGCGATTTGTTCGATAACATCAACCACTTCGCAACCACCATAATATCTTTTGCCTGGATATCCCTCGGCATATTTATTGGTTAAAACCGAACCAGCTGCTTCCATTACTTCATCACTTACAAAATTCTCAGATGCAATCAATTCTAATCCGTGAATTTGTCTGTCTTGTTCTTCTAAAATAAGGTCAAATATTTGTTTGTCGCGTTGCATTTTTTTGATTTTAGTTAATTTCTCGCAAAAATACAAAAATTCGTTTGCTAAATAGTAAGATTATAATATATTTGATGAGTAATTCTTAACAATATAATTAACAATCGTATGCCAATATCAGCCAATAATACGAACAGAAAATCTTGGATAGACGTTCCTAATGATAGCGATTTTCCCATTCAAAATATCCCTTTTGGTGTTTTTATAACCAAAGATGATGTGATTACCATTGGAACTAGAATAGGCGATTCTGCCATTGATATGGGGGCTTTACAACAATTGAATTATTTTGAAGGTATCGAATTGACCGACGATATGTTTATGCAAGATACCTTAAATGATTTTATTTCGGACGGTAAAAAAACTTGGCGATTGGTTCGAAATCGCTTGGCTGAATTGTTCGACGAAAGCAATCCAAAACTAAGAGATAACAAAGAACATAGAGAAATTATTATCTTCAATATAAAGGACATCGAAATGCAATTGCCTGTTTTGATTGGTGATTTCACTGATTTTTACAGCAGCAAACAAAACGCAACAAATATTGGTAAAATAATAAACAATCCAGACAAAGCTTTACCACTTAATTGGTTTCACATGCCAGTTGGTTATCACGGAAGAAGTTCTAGTATAATTCCATCGGGAATTCCTATAACTAGACCAATGGTGCAAACACTGCCTTTTGGCGAGACAACTCCAGTTTTTGGGCCTTCTAGAATGGTTGATTTCGAAATGGAAACTGCTTTTATAACTACCGATGTTAACATAATGGGAGAAAATGTTCCTATAAGTGAAGTAGAAAATTATATTTTCGGGATGGTATTGATGAATGATTGGAGTGCTCGTGATATTCAAAAATGGGAATCACTTTCTTTTGGTCCATTTTTAGGCAAAAACTTTGCTACGTCGATTTCTCCTTGGATAGTCACAATGGATGCCTTGGAGCCTTTTAGAGCCAAAGGTCCCAAACAAGATCCTGCGCCACTTCCTTATTTGCAACAAAAAGGAAAAAACAACTTCGACATCAATTTAGAAGTACTGATACAAACCGAAGATGGGACGACTACCACTATATCTAAAACCAATTTCAAATACATTTATTGGTCGATGATACAACAACTAGCGCATCACACTTCCAACGGTTGCCGCATCAATTCTGGCGATTTGATGGGTTCTGGAACTATTTCTGGCCCAACTCCCGATAGTTTTGGCTCACTATTAGAACTGACTTATGGAGGCAAAGAACCAATTAAACTAAACGATTCTACTGAACGCAATTTTTTAAAAGATGGCGACACCATAATTATGAAAGGGTTTTGCAAAAACAACGGCGTTAGAATAGGATTTGGTGAACTCTCAACTAAATTACTCCCACCTTTTGTGAGGAAATAAATAATTTTGTTAACCTAAATTAAATCCGATAATTTTTTTATTGGTGGATTTTTTGGCATTATTATTGGCTTTGAAAATATCAGTAAATAGTTTCTAAAAACTAATTTCATAAGTCAAAAATAAAGTAAATTTGCAAAAAAAATTAAAAAATGAAAAAATTCTCCCTATTATTCGCTTTTCTACTACTAACTTCTTGTGGCGTAAAACAAACCAAAAGCTTGTTAAGTTCCGGTAATTATGATGAAGTTGTGAACAATTCCATCTCTAATTTACGTTCCAATAAAGATAAAAAAGGCAACCAAGATTATGTGTATTTGCTCGAAGAAGCTTTCGCCAAAGCCAAAGAACGTGATTTGAACACCCTCAATTTATTGGAAAAAGACAAAAATCCAGCAAATTTTGAAAAAATATACAACACCTATTTATCATTAAACGATCGTCAGGAAAAAATTAAACCATTGCTCCCTTTAAAATTATTGAACGAAGGTAGAAATGCCATTTTCCCTTTTGAAAATTATAATAATCAAATTGTTGACAGTAGAAAAGAATTATCAGCCTACCTCTATTTGAAAGCCGAGTCTTTAATGACAACTTCCGATAAAATGAATTTCCGCAAAGCTTATGACGATTTGAATTATTTGAATCAAATCAATCCCAACTACTTAAAAGTACTAAGCCTAATGAATGAAGCATTGTCTAAAGGAACTGATTATGTGAGTGTTAACACCAAAAACGAGACTAATATGGTCATTCCAATTCGTTTAGAAAATGATTTATTGGACTTTAGCACTTATGGTTTGAACAACAAATGGACAGTATTTCACGGCACTAAACAAAAAGGAATAAATTATGATTATACAATGGTAATCAGTTTCAGAGAAATTCTAATTTCGCCTGAACAAATAAAAGAAAGAGAATTTATCAAGGAA
>DMHA01000232.1:2471-3994 GCA_003449615.1 Flavobacterium sp. | reverse complement strand
TTTGTTTTTTGAGCTTGTTGACGAAGTGTAAGAAAAACTACACTTGGAGCTGCTCCCCCTTCGGGAGCCTGTCCCGACTTTTCGGGAGCTGGGGGGATTAATTCAATGTCGTCGTCATTTATTGTATTAGCAGGGAAAATTCCATAAATTCCTTTGGCTTGCAATTTCTTTTCTTTCAAAATCACAGCAAGCATTTCTTGTGCATCGGCAAAAACAGAAGTTGCTTGTTCGCCCACAACCTCATCCGTTAGAATCGCAGGATATTTTCCGAACAATTCCCAAGTTCTAAAAAACGGCGTCCAATCGATATAAGGAACCAAAACATCCAAATCTACTTCGATAACTTTTGTTCCAATAAAATTGGGCTTTACAGGAGTGAAATTTGCCCAATCCAATTGCAATTTATTTTTACGAGCGTCTTCAATACTCAAGAAATTTTTATCTCTTGAACGATTCAAAAACGATTCTCTAAACGCATCATAATCGGCTCGAATATCGCTTGTATATTGATCTTTATTATGGTCTAACAAATTTCCTGCTACCGTAACCGCTCTCGAAGCATCGTTTACGTGAATTACTGTCTCTCTATATTGAGGTGCAATTTTCACAGCAGTATGTGCCCGAGAAGTCGTTGCTCCACCAATCATTACGGGGATTTTCATTCCTCTTTTGTCTAATTCCTTAGCGAGATACACCATTTCGTCCAAAGATGGCGTAATTAATCCGCTCAAACCAATAATATCTACATTGTGTTCGATAGCTGCTGCAATGATTTTTTCGGGAGGAACCATAACTCCAAGGTCAATGATTTCGTAATTGTTACACGCCAAAACTACCGATACAATATTTTTTCCAATATCGTGCACGTCGCCTTTTACGGTTGCCATTAATATTTTACCATTCCCTTGCTTGTCACCAACTTGTTTAGAAGCTTCGATGTACGGTAAAAGGTACGCCACAGCTTTTTTCATAACCCTCGCCGATTTTACCACTTGCGGCAAAAACATTTTCCCCGAACCAAACAAATCTCCAACGACATTCATTCCTGTCATTAAGTTGATTTCGATTACTTCAATCGGTTTTGTGGCGGCTAATCTTGCTTCTTCAACATCTAGTTCTATAAAAGCATCCACCCCTTTTACAAGTGAATGGGTAATTCTTTCTTGAACGGTTCCGTTTCTCCACTCTTGCACCTCCTTTTCGGTACTCTTAATATCTCCCTTTACATTTTCGGCAAAATCCAAAAGTCTTTCAGTAGCATCATCACGACGGTTCAGAATTACATCTTCAACGTGTTCTAACAAATCTTTCGGAATTTCATCGTAAATTGACAACATTTCGGGATTTACAATTCCCATCGTCATTCCGTTTTTGATGGCGTGGTACAAGAAAACCGAGTGCATCGCTTCGCGAACGGTGTCATTTCCTCTAAACGAAAACGAAACGTTACTCACACCACCACTGATGTGTGCGTGCGGCAAACTTTCCCGAACCCATTTGGTTCCCCTGAAGAAATCCAAAGC
>DMHA01000232.1:0-2333 GCA_003449615.1 Flavobacterium sp. | reverse complement strand
TCCTGAGGAGGAAAGTTTACTTTGTTGACTAAAATATTGTATGAACGTTGGCAAATTTCTATTCTTCGTTCGTAATTATCTGCTTGACCCACTTCGTCAAAAGCCATTACGATAACTGCTGCTCCGTAGCGTTTGATTAATTTGGCGTGATGGATAAAAGCTTCTTCGCCTTCTTTCAACGAAATCGAATTGACTACACATTTCCCTTGCACAACTTTCAAGCCGGCTTCGATAATATCCCATTTCGAGCTGTCAATCATTATCGGCACACGCGAAATATCGGGTTCGGCAGCGATTAAATTCAGGAATTTCGTCATTGCATATTCGCCATCTAGCATTCCTTCATCCATATTAATATCGATGATTTGTGCGCCACCTTCCACTTGCTCTTTAGCAATGCTTAGTGCTTCATCGTATTTCTCTTCCTTGATTAATCGAAGAAATTTTCTCGAACCTGTAACATTAGTTCTTTCCCCAACGTTCACAAATACGCTTTCAGGCGTAATGATTAAGGGTTCTAATCCCGATAATACAAGGTTTCTTCTTTTTTCTGCTTCTGCCATTTTTTTATTTTATTTATTTACAACAACGGAATAAATTCCGATGAAATTGACATTTTCATCCAACGGAATAAATTCCGTTGCTACAAAATGTGTCGTTCCTATGGAACTAGTTCATTTATTTATAACAATCCTTTCAACGCTTCCGTATCTGGCAGAATATTTTTATAAGCTTCTGGCAAATCATTGTAGGTTTTGTAGGTTACCACTCCCATTGGTTTTGAGGTGTCCCTGAATGCAAATTCTACTATTTTATTGTTTTTTTCTTTGCAAAGAATAATTCCAATAGAGGGATTCTCGTGTGGCTGTTTGACCATTTCGTCCAATGCCGAAAGATACAAGTTCATTTTCCCCACATATTCCGCCTTGAACTTTCCTTTCTTCAATTCGATAGCGACCAAACTTTGAATTTTTCTGTTAAAAAACAACAAATCTATAAAATACTCTTCGTCCTCGATAATCAATCGGTGTTGATTTCCGATAAAACTATATTCAGTTCCCAAAGCCATTATGAATTTTTTGATGTTCTGCACAATGGCGTTTTCCAAAACACGTTCGTCTGGTTCTTCATCGGCATCTTCAATGTTGATGAAATCCAAAAGCATTTCGTCTTTAAAAGCCATCAATGCTTTTTGTCTAAAACTATTTTCAGACAAAGTAGTTTGAAAATTATGAACTAATTTTCCTTGTCGTTGGTATAAATTCGACTTTAAATGGTGTTTTAAAGTTTCGTAACTCCAAAACTCGGTTGCTACTTTTTGGATATAAAAAACACGTTCTTCAAGAACATTTGCCCCACGAAGAATCAGCCTTTGTTGTGTAAATGGAACCTTCAAAAATAACTCTACAAACTCATTTTCTAATTCGGCAGTTGCCAACTGCCGAATTAGAAATCCATCATTCAAATCGTCAGTTGGTAACTGACGAATTATACTATTCAATTCAGCAGACGGCAACTGCCGATTTAATTCTTCCTCCGAAAACTGAAAAAGTGGTGCTTTTTCGTCTATTAAAAAAGGCTGCATAAATTCCCATCCTTCATAAAAAAGACGCATATTCTTTATATTCGTTGCCGAAAAACCTCTCAAACCGTGAAGCTCTTGTTGCAACAAACTCGAAATACTGTCGATAGCGCCTTTTCCCCAATTTTTGTTTCGGCTGTGAAACGATACATATTGACCAATTCCAAAATACAATTTCAATAATTCGGTATTGGCAAGTGCTGCAGCTTCGTAGCGACTTCTTAAAATCGCCGTTTTTATTTGCTGTACCGCTTGTAAATAATTATTACCTCCTTGTATTTCCATATTTTTAAATTTCTCTGTAAAATGTATTGTGTTGCTATAAAATATGTCGTTTCAGCTCCCGAACGCTCGAACGTTCGTGTTGACATTGTTTGCTGTAAAAACCTAACTCCAAATCATTATTTGACTTTAATATCTCGGTATAATGGCTCCAAGTCAATTGTCCAGACAGTGTCTGGATATTTTGAAACTTGACATAAAACTGGCGAATTTGAAAAATATTAGAACGACTAAAACCCTTGCCATAACTCTGTGTCAAATCTTTAGAAAGAGTATCCAACAACTGACTGCCGTAGTCTGCTTTTTGATTTCCTTTTTGCTCAAACTCAACAATATGTTGCCCAATAGCCCAATAGGTTTGCACCAAAATAGTATTGACCGATTGCACCGCTTGTTGCCTGCCTTGTTGCAACAAGCCGCCAATTTTGTCGATGAGTTCGCTATAGGGTTGTTTTTCTAGGTTCATAAT
>DMHA01000321.1:261-6414 GCA_003449615.1 Flavobacterium sp. | reverse complement strand
TGTGCTATGTGTCGTGCGGCTTTAACGAGCGAGGGCAATGCCGCCAAGGCTGAAGCAGTCAATGACGGAATTGTATATCTGATGGTAATTCCCTATTTGCTTGTTGCTGGAATTGGGTATTATATTTATCGAATGAGAAAAAAGAAATAGCAATTTCAATGGCAATGGCAATGTCAAGAATCTTTGTTATTTGTTCATTATTCCATGATTAGGAAAAGACCTTCTGGACATTTATTCAAAGTTTTAGGATGTTTTGACAAAGCCTTATCGTGGGTTGAGATTTCAGAGATATAGTTTGCCCTGACTTGTGTTTTTGCTTTGGAGATACAAAAAAATCTGTACCTTTGTTTTGAAGATATTCAATATCATACAATAAAAATATAAAATTATGGAAGCCATAAACATAACCGCTTTTACACAAGACGCTTCGCAAATAGACGCTATCAAGGCTGTAATGAAAGCCTTAAAAATAAAATTTGAAATATCTAAAGTAAAGGAAAAACCATATAATCCCGAGTTTGTTGCTAAAATAAAACGCAGTGAAGAGCAGTATAGAAAAGGGCAGTTTACTAGAGTTAAAGCGGAAGACTTGAAGCAATTTATTGATAACCTATGAGTTATACTTTAGATTTTACGGATGATGCTAAATCGGATTTGAAATTTCATAAAAAATCCGGCAACAAAGCAATTTTAAAAAAGATTGTTACTTTTCTTGAAGAAATATTGGAACATCCATACTCTGGAACCGGAAAACCGGAACCGCTAAAACACGATTTATCAGGCAAATGGTCTCGAAGAATTAACAAAGAACACCGACTGGTTTACGAAGTTATAGAATCGATTGTTAAAATTCACTCCGCTAAAGGACATTATGACTAAAAACCTCACAGAATATGTGAGGTTTTTTGTTTGACTTGTTTATTGATGAGAGGGCTGAGGATTATCGAAAAGCAAATTTAGTTTTAATAAAGTTATGTTTTTTGGAGTTCTTCGGATAGATGAGAAAAAAAATGACAATTTCAATTTCAATAACAATACAAAAGCAATTTATTTACTCAACTATTCATACCGTAACGCCTCAATAGGATCTAGTTTTGATGCTTTAACTGCTGGATATAATCCAGAAACTATGGCAACTGCAAAACTGGTTACAAAAGCTGAAATAATCGCTCCCCAAGGAATTACAAAAACAAAATCCATAGCAGAGGCAATGCCAAAACCAATTAGAATTCCGAAAATTATTCCCACCAAACCGCCCATCTGACCAATAAGTAAAGTCTCTATAAAAAATTGGAAGGCAATGGTACTTTTTTTGGCTCCCAATGCTTTTCGAACACCAATTTCTCGGGTGCGTTCCGTAACTGAAACAATCATTATATTCATCAAAGCTATCGACGAACCCAAAATAGTAATGATGCCAATAATCCAAGATGCCATTCCCAAATATTGTGTTATACTAAGGATTCTGTTAATCAAATCATCACTTCTCACAATGGCAAAATTATTGTCCTCAACAGGATTCAATTTTCGAACTCTTCGCATCGTGTTATTGGCGTTGTCGATGGCTTCGTCCAACAAATCTTTTTTGGCAACCATAACACTCAACGAGTAGTTGATGCTAGGTTTTGTAAACAAAGAACGAGCCACTTGAATTGGAATTAAAACCCTCAAATCTTGACTGTTGCCAAAGGTGGAACCTTTTTCTTTTAATACGCCAATTACCTTGAATTTGGCGCCACGAATTGAGATTATTTTGTCAATGGGGTTTACATCTTTCAATAATCCTTTTTGAAAATCGGAACCTACAATGCAAGAATAAGTGTTGTTTTGAATGTCGAATCCAGTAAAATTTCTACCCAAACTGGTTTCTAAGCCTGAGTTTACCATAAAAAATTCATCGACTCCCACAATTTTATTCTCGGGATCGGTTTTGTTGGATTCAAATTTTATTTCAGCGGTAGAAGTTGCCGTAAAAGAAATAGAAGTTTCGGTTAGCGGATAGCTGTATTTGTTTTTGAAAGCCACCGCTTCAGGATAGGAAATGATAGGATTTATAATAACTCTTTCCTCTCCACCCCGTCTTCTGGAAGTGTTTTCATACTGATTGATATTGAAAGTATTGGCTCCCATCGAAGCAAAATCCGAAGATAGCGTGTTTTCTAAAGCAGAAACAACCGTTAAAATTCCAACCAATGCAGTAATTCCAATGGCAATAATCAGCACCGTAAGTATGGTGCGCAACAATTGCGTTCTGATGGAACCAAAAGCAATTCGGACGTTTTCTCTGAATAATTTAAACATAGTGGTTATTTGACACGAAATTACAATTTTTGTTACAAGTTTGCTTTAGAAGATGTGATATTTATTTTTAAAATATGATATTTGTGGGGAGGAATTAAAATTTATAAATAAAGCGTTTTCTTATTTAATTTGTAAATCATTAAAAATGAGCAATATTTTTTTTACCCTTTTCAGTATTCTTTTTTTTAGCAATGTTGGGAACTCCCAGAATTTCAAAATCAGTAAAATTATTGCTGATAAAACAAGCAAATTGCCTATAGAAAACGTTAGTATTTACAATGACAAAGATAATTCTACAACAAATCAAGAAGGATTATTTGTGTTTATTTCTGGCCAAAATGAAATCAATTTCAATTTGTTGGGCTATAATTCCCTTAAAACTACTTTTGAAGGAATAGAAAAGCAAGATACCATTTTTATGGAAGCCAAAGCTTTTGTGCTTAAAGAGGTTGTGATATCAAATTTAGAACCGTTTCTCAAAAAAGTCTATGCTAAAATGGCGGACAATTATATTTCAAATTACACTTCAAATTTCTTCTTAAGAAATGTACTCAAAAAAGACAGCAGTATCGTTGTGTTGCAAGATGTTCATGGCAAAAGGGCGAAAAATGCTAATCCTAAATACCCAAGTGAGATTGAAATTTTAAATATGAGAAAAACCAGTTTTTTTGAAAGAAAGAATCAGATTGATTTTAGATTTCCAGATTTGAAGGAGTTTTTTAATAGTTTATATCCCGCATTGGATAAAAATATTTTTGTAGAAGAAGATTATAACGATGTTGATTTCAGGAAAATTTTATTTGAATCGAAAGAGAAAAATCCTGAAGGACAAATTTTTAAGGGGTATTTTGTGATTAATCGCAATGATTATGCTATTGTAGAATTTTTTTCAACATGGAGAGATAATCCCGAAGTAGTTCCTTATAAAAAATTAGCCTTTTCGAATGTACAATATAGAACAACACGATATGAAAAACTCTTAAAATTTGGTAAAAAAAACACCTTAAATAAGTATTACTTACAATTGTCAAAATTTATGGTAAAGGTGGAGGTTGTTCCCAACATAAAAGGTGAAAGTACTTTTAATTTTGACTTAAATATGGATTATTTTACCACAAATTCTATCACGACTGAAAAAGTGGAATCTAATTTCCCTATTGACAAAGATGTTTTCAAAGCAAAATTTCCTTATTCATCTGAATTTTGGAACAATCAAAATCAATTGCCTTTAACGACTGAACTAAAAGATTTTTTGAAACGAGTTTCCGAAAATAAAGATAAAAAGAAGGAATTTGAGATAATTGGAAATTTCTAAAAGGGTTAATTATTAAATCAAGATATTTGTAGTCTTGGAGAAGACGTATTCGGGGGACCTCTTAAAGCCAAAACAAGAAAAAATGCACTAGGGAGAAAAGATTTAAAAACTTTTGATGATGTTTGTGAAATTTTTAAAGTGAAATGAAATGAAAAATTGGATTATAAAAGCAAAAACATTGCTAAACCAAAGTTTAGGATCAATTCCTCAAGAATTAAACGAACTCGATTGGAAAGAGACCATGTCGCCTAACAATGAAAAAATCTGTAAACATTTGAGTGCATTTGCCAATTTGCCTGGCGGAGGTTTTTTGGTTTTTGGTATTGATGATATAACCGCTAGAGTGGTTGGAATTTCTAAAACCGACGCCGATAACATTATTAAAAAACTATCCAATTTATGCAGAGATGGTGTAAGTCCTTTAGTAATAATCGATCATCATTTTGAAGAATTTCAAGGCAAAAACATTCTTATTATTTACATCAATGAGAATGCAGTTAAACCTGTTCACTTATCGCACAAAACCATTGAAGAAAGCTATATAAGAAGCGGCAGTTCAACTAGAAAAGCATCTCGACAAGAAATAGGTGGATTAATGCTAAACAGCAAAACGCCTGTTTTTGAAGAATTGCATGCCTCAAAACTAAAAACAGGTTTAGAAGTTATTACTTTGTTAGATTATACAACAATATATAAATTGTTAAACAAACCCATTCACAGTAGTTTCAATGAAATTACCACTTGGCTCGAAGACGAAAAAATGATTATCAAAGTTGATTCAGATGGATTTTATATAACTAACTTTGGTGCATTAGCAGCCGCTCAAAACTTAAATGATTTTGATGGATTAGCACGAAAAACAGTTCGCCTTATTAAATATGAAGGAAAAAATAAAATAGGCGAAAGCAAAGAATTTCCCAGCAATAAAGGTTTTGCGATTGGTTTTGAAGCATTAATTCAGTTTGTAAAAGGAATTTTGCCCGGAAGCGAAGTAATTAAAAATGCACTCCGATCCGAAATTTCTGTCTATCCAGAAATTGCTTTGAGAGAATTGATTGCAAACGCACTTATTCACCAAGATTTTTCTATTCGTGGTTCAGGGCCAATGATAGAGGTTTTCAGTGATAGAATAGAAATTTCAAATCCCGGAAAGCTACTGCCAAGTAAAAAAATTGATCGATTAATTAGAACCTCGCCCGAATCTAGAAACGAAATTCTCGCATCAGCATTTAGACGCTACAACATTTGCGAAGAGCGAGGCTCTGGTTTTGAAAAAGCAATCACAGCAATAGAGTTGTATGGTTTGCCACCACTCAAAATTCGTGAAACCGAGAACTCCTTTACTGTAATTTTGTACAGCCCAAGAACTTTTGCAGAAATGACCGAACAAGAACGAGTAGAAGCTGCTTATCAACACAGTATTATTCAATATTATAGCAACAACGGAATGACAAATGCAACTTTGCGACAACGATTTAAAATGAACGACAAACAAGCTTCTCAAATATCAAGATTAATTAATTTAACATTAGAAAACGGCAGAATTAAAGTTAAAGATGCTGATAGCGATTCAAAAAAATTTATTTCTTATTTACCATATTGGGCATAAAATAAATAACATTTTTTATTTATCTCAAGTTCGGAAAAATTTAAAAACATCAGTGTTTATAAGGCTTCCTTATTTGACTGGGATTCGGAAACTAGTTTTCTACCCAATTGTTATCTCTATCGTTTTTTGTTTAACTCAAATTCAAAAAAATTTAAAAAAATAGTGTTTATAAGGCTTCCTTATTTAACTGGCTTTCGGAAATGTAATTTTAAAGTGTTTTTAAGACAAACTAATTCTTAGTTAACTCATTAAACTCCCATCTTCTAACTTCTAACTTTCAAAAAATGGCATCAAAACCAAGTATTCCAAAAGGAACCAGAGATTTTTCACCTGCCGAGGTGGCAAAACGTCAATATATTATATCCGTAATTAAAAGCAATTTCGAGAAATTTGGCTTCCAACCCATCGAAACACCTTCGTTCGAAAACTCCGAAACCTTGATGGGAAAATACGGAGAAGAAGGCGATCGTTTGATTTTCAAGATTTTGAATTCAGGAGATTATTTAGATAAAATTTCTGGCGAACAACTCCAAACCATAAACGCGAAACAACTAACAGGAAAAATTTCCGAAAAAGCCCTCCGGTACGATTTAACCGTTCCGTTTGCAAGATACGTTGTACAACACCAAAGCGAGATTGAGTTTCCATTCAAAAGATACCAAATCCAACCCGTTTGGCGTGCCGATCGGCCACAGAAAGGGCGATTTAGAGAATTTTTTCAGTGCGATGCCGATGTTGTGGGTTCAAAATCGTTGTGGCAAGAAGTAGAATTGGTGCAATTGTACGATTCGGTTTTTACACAATTGGGTTTGGAAGGGGTAACGATTAAAATCAATAATCGAAAAATTCTTTCGGGAATTGCCGAGGTTATTGGTGCCAAAGACAAATTAATGGACTTTACCGTGGCTTTGGACAAACTCGACAAAAT
>DMHA01000321.1:0-135 GCA_003449615.1 Flavobacterium sp. | reverse complement strand
GAATCGGCAATAGAAAAAGTGCAACCTTTATTTCATTTTGCAGGAAGTATTTCGGAGAAAATCGAAAAACTTTCTTCGTTATTAGCCCAGTCCGAAGAAGGAATGAAAGGCGTTGAAGAATTGCGATTTATTTGT
>DMHA01000081.1 GCA_003449615.1 Flavobacterium sp. | reverse complement strand
TTTGATACTATCTATAAATTGGCACGACAAACGGAGAAATCATTGTTAAAAGACATTAATTTATTTGATGTGTATCAAGGAAAAAATCTACCCGAAGGCAAGAAATCCTACACGGTAAGTTTCACGATTCAGGACAATACCAAAACTTTGACCGATGTTCAAATTGATAAAATTATGGGCAAATTGCAAAAGAATCTGGAAACCGAATTGGGGGCTAGTTTGAGGTAATAAAGTCATTTTTTTTTTTTAATCCCAATTCGAGTTTTAGAATTGGGATTTTTTGCTAAATTAGGAATTGGATTCCTAATTAGTCAATTTATTGAAAAATAGGTAAACTAAAAATTGAACTTATTTTATAATTCGTCCGATCTTGATTTTCATCACCACCATAAATCAAATGAAGTTTGGTGTCTGTTGTCAAATTTTTGAAATAATCCAAACCTTTAAAATGGCTTTGATTGATTGTTTTTCCAGATTTAATCTCAATAGCATCAAGACTTGATCCTGTTTCAACAATTAAATCTACTTCGTTTTGAGATTTATCTCTCCAAAAATATAATTTTGATTTTGTTGTGTTATTGATATTATTCTTATAAATTTCAGAAATTACCAAATTTTCAAAAATATTCCCTTTGGCAAAATGCAATTCTAAATCTTCTTTATTGTGAATTCCCAATAAATAACATAACAAACCCGTATCGTGAAAGTAAATTTTAGGTGTTTTTACAATCACTTTATTAAAATTGGAATGATAGGGTTGCAACTTAAACGTAAGAAAAGAAGTTTGCAAAAGTGTAAACCAGGAATAAATGGTTTTGTTGTCTAAGTCCAACTCATTTCCCAAACTACTTTGATTGAATAGTTGCCCAACTCTTCCCGCTAATAACTTTATAAATTTTTGAAACAAATCGAGATCAGAGATATTTTTCAGCAAGCGAACATCTCTTTCAACGTAGGTCTTAATATAGTTTTCATAATAATCGGAGGCATCAATATCCTGAATTATTTTTCTCGGATAGGAACCAGATAGAGCGTAATCTTCCCAAGATATTGGCTTATATGTTGTGTTTTCTAATTCTTGAATAGACATGGGCAAAAGTGTAAACAGCGCCACTCTACCAGCAAGAGATTGCGAAATTTGTTCCATCATCAGAAAATTTTGTGAACCTGTAATGATATATTCTCCATTGATATTTCGCTCATCGGTTACTACTTGCAAATAGGAAAACAAACTCGGTACATTCTGAATTTCATCAATGATAACGCCATTTTGGTAGGTTTGTAGAAAACCCATTGGATCAGTCTTGGCAAATTCTCTATCTGATAAATTCTCTAAATTAACATACTTATAATTGGGTTTTACGATTTTAGACAAGGTAGTTTTTCCTGATTGTCGTGGTCCTGTAATGGCAACAATGGGGAATTTTTCTAATAATTCTAATACTTTTGGAGTAATCGTTCTTGCTATCATTTGGCTAAATTAGGAATTGAATTCCTAATTAGCAAGAAATTTGATAAAAAAAAGCTCCGCAAAATTGCGGAGCTTTCTATATTAAAACGATTCAAAGATTATTTCTTCTTCTCGCTTTTTTCCATTTTGGCTTTCAAACCGGCCAAAATATCATTATTATCTCCAAGAGTGGCAGCTGGTGCATTTGTAGCAGAAGCTACTGCTTCGGCAACCGCTTTCACTGCTTTTTCTTCTTCCTCACGGAAAATAGCCGTGTGAGAAGCCACTACTCTTTTGAATTCTTTGTTGAATTCGATTACTTTGAAATCGGCTGTGTCGCCTTTTTTCAATTTCTTACCATCTTCTTTTTCAAGGTGACGGGTTGGAATAAAAGCAACGATATCATCACCAAATTCAACTGTTGCTCCTTTGTCAACAATTTCAGAGATTTCACCAGAGTGGATAGTTCCCACTGCAAATGAATCTTCGTATTGATCCCAAGGATTATCAGTAGTTTGTTTGTGACCTAAAGATAATTTACGTCCGTCAACATCCAATTCTAATACCACTACATCCAATTTTTCACCCACATTTACAAATTCAGATGGATGTTTGATTTTCTTAGTCCAAGAAAGGTCAGAGATATAAATCAATCCGTCGATTCCCTCTTCTAATTCTACAAAAATTCCAAAGTTGGTAAAGTTTCTAACGATACCTACATGTTTAGAACCTACTGGGTATTTAGAAGTAATATCAGTCCAAGGATCTGGAGTCAATTGTTTGATTCCCAATGACATTTTACGGTCATCTCTATCAAGAGTTAAAATAACAGCTTCGACAACATCGCCTACTTTTACGAAATCTTGAGCAGAACGCAAATGAGTTGACCAAGACATTTCAGAAACGTGAATCAAACCTTCAACACCTTCAGCCACTTCTATGAAAGCTCCGTAATCAGCAATAACTACTACTTTACCTTTCACTTTATCACCAATTTTAAGTTCAGCGTTCAAAGCATCCCAAGGGTGAGCGTTCAATTGTTTTAATCCCAATTGGATTCTTGTTTTCTCATCATCAAAATCAAGGATAACCACATTAAGCGTTTGGTCTAATTCCAGCACTTCAGATGGATGGTTGATTCTTGACCAAGAAAGGTCAGTAATGTGGATCAATCCATCAACACCACCAAGGTCAATAAACACACCATAAGAAGTAATGTTTTTCACAACACCTTCTAATACTTGTCCTTTTTGTAATTTTCCGATGATTTCTTTTTTCTGTACTTCAATATCCGCTTCGATAAGCGCTTTGTGAGATACAACAACATTTTTGAATTCGTGGTTGATTTTCACCACTTTGAATTCCATGTTTTTATTTACATATACATCGTAGTCTCTAATTGGTTTAACATCAATTTGAGAACCTGGAAGGAAAGCTTCAATTCCGAAAACGTCCACGATCATACCACCTTTAGTTCTGCATTTTACAAAACCAGTAACGATTTCACCTGTTTCGTTAGCCGAAATAACTCTATCCCATGATTTGATAGTACGTGCTTTTCTGTGAGATAATACCAACTGACCTGTTTTATCCTCACGGATGTCAATCAATACTTCTACTTTGTCACCTACTTTAAGTGCTGGATTGTAACGGAATTCGTTCAATGAAATAACCCCTTCCGATTTTGCGTTGATATCAACGATAACGTCTCTATCTGTAATTCTAACAACGATACCTTCTACTACTTCTTCTTG
>DMHA01000147.1 GCA_003449615.1 Flavobacterium sp. | reverse complement strand
TAAAATCTTTGTGACTTTGCAGTAAATTTTATCCATCAATCCTTCCTCAAATCTTTGTAACTTTGCATTGCTATTAAAATTTTCAAAATGAAACGTGTAGTTGTTGGGCTTTCTGGTGGTGTAGATTCTAGTGTTGCGGCTTATTTGTTGCAGCAGCAGGGCTATGAAGTCATAGGTCTTTTTATGAAAAATTGGCACGACGACTCGGTTACGATTTCCAATGAATGTCCGTGGCTCGAAGACAGCAACGACGCTTTATTGGTTGCCGAAAAACTGGGAATTCCTTTCCAAACCGTGGATTTAAGCCAAGAATACAAAGAAAAAATCGTTGATTATATGTTCAACGAATACGAAAAAGGGCGGACTCCAAACCCCGATGTGCTTTGCAATCGCGAAATAAAATTCGATGTTTTTATGAAAATTGCTTTAAGTCTTGGTGCCGATTATGTAGCAACAGGGCATTATTGCCGAAAAGGTGTAATCGAAGACAACGGCGAGAAAGTGTATCAACTATTGGCTGGAGCCGATACCAATAAAGACCAATCCTATTTTCTATGTCAATTATCTCAAGAACAATTGGCAAAATCTTTGTTTCCAATAGGCGAATTGACAAAACCCAAAGTGCGCGAAATCGCTCTAGAATTGGATTTGGTTACCGCCGAAAAGAAGGATTCACAGGGCTTGTGTTTTATTGGAAAAGTTAGATTGCCCGAGTTTTTACAACAAAAATTGCAACCCAAAGAAGGTTTAATTTATCAAATTGATGCTAACCATCCTATTTATAATTTACAAAAAGAAGCCAATCTTTCTTTAGAAGATTCATTGGCTTTCGACGCAAAAAAAATAGTTTATACTCCAGAAATGGGCAAAGTTGTTGGCAAACATCAAGGAGCACATTATTTCACTATTGGACAACGAAAAGGACTCAACGTGGGCGGAACAATCGACCCATTGTTTATTATTTCCACAAATGTAGAAACGAATGCTATTTATACAGGATTAACGAGTCAACATCCGGGTTTGTTTAGAAAAGCCTTGTTTATAGAAAAATCCGAAGTCCATTGGATTCGTGCTGATTTGGCTTTAGCCAATGGCGAAACTATGGAAGTTATGTCAAGAATTCGCTATCGTCAGGCGTTGCAAAAAGCGACTTTGCACCAATTCGAAAACGGAATGTACGTGGTTTTTGAAGAACCACAATCCTCCATAACCGAAGGACAATTTGTAGCTTGGTATTTAGACGATGAATTAGTTGGTTCTGGAGTTATTTCTTAAATTCGTATTTAAATTTCAAATTTGTATGAAAAAAATATATCTTTTATTGTTATTAGCTTCCAGTTCTGTTTGTTTTTCGCAAGAAGATGCTTGGGTTTATTTTAAAGACAAACCCAACTCGACCACCGATTTGGCAAATCCATTAACCATACTTTCACAAAGAGCTTTAGACAGAAGAACCGCTCAAGGAATAGCTTTAGATAGCAAGGATGCGCCAGTTTATCAGCCTTACATTAATGAAATAATCTCATCAACAGGTATTACAGTCAAAGCCAAATCCAAATGGTTGAATTGTGTTCACGTTCGTGGTTCTGTAGCCAATATTAATGCACTAAAATTATTGTCTTCTGTACTCAAAATAGATTTTGCTGACAAAACTTTGAATAGTTCATCCAATAAAACTGTAGTAAAATTAAAATTCAAACCAGTAAATAAAACGATGGAAACCGCTGTTTCATTCAATTATGGCACTTCCTCAAATCAAATCCAAATGTTGAATGGGCATTTGTTGCATCAATTGGATTATACGGGTTCTGGAAAAATAATTGCAGTTTTGGATTCAGGTTTTCCTGGTGTAAACACAGCCCAACCCTTCAAGCGATTAAGAGACAACAATCAAATTCTAGGTGGATACGATTATGTAAATAAAAGCAATAATTATTTTTCTGGTCACTATCATGGCTCTTATGTTTTATCTTCAATGGGAGGTTATGTTGACGGACAGTTAGTAGGAACAGCGCCTGATGCAAAGTATTATTTGTATATTACTGAAGATGCTGTTTCTGCATTTCCCTATTCTGAAAATCCTGTCGAAGAATCGAATTGGGTCGAAGCTGCCGAAGAAGCAGATAGGGTAGGAGTGGATATTATTTCTACCTCATTAGGCTATTTTGGTTATGATAATACAAGATACAGCCACACTTATTCAGATATGACAGGGAATTTAGCTTTTGCATCACAAGGAGCCAATATTGCATTTGATAAAGGAATTATTGTGGTGGCGAGTGCTGGAAATGAAGGTCAGCAAACAGAACCACACATTGGTGTTCCAGCGGAAGCTTTAAATGTTTTGGCTGTTGGAGCGGTACAATCCAATCGCAATTATGCTTCCTTTAGTTCTATTGGTCCAAGTTTTGATGGTCGAGTAAAACCTAATGTAACAGCTCAAGGACAAACTGTAGTTTTATCCGATACCGCTGGAAACATAGTTACTGCAAACGGAACTTCATTTTCTTGTCCCATAACATCTGGATTGGTCGCTTGTTTGTGGCAAGCTTTACCCGGAAAAAATGCACAACAAATCAAACAATTAATTGTGCAATCATCCGATAATTTTGCCGAACCTGCTGTAAAATCAAGACCCCAATACGGTTATGGAATTCCCGATTTCAATTTGGCTTTGTCCAAAGGATTATCGAATAGTGATTTTTCTAAAACTGGTCTTATACTATATCCAAATCCTACAAGCGATTTAATTTCGGTCACTTTACCCAATGATTCCAATGTAAAAACAATTTCAATCTATACTATTTTAGGACAAAAAGTTTTGGAGAAAAATATTTCCAATCAATCTCCTTCCATTTCTTTGAAATACTTGAATAGCGGAATCTATTTCTATAAAATTGAATCGAAAGATTTTTCTAAAAGCGGAAAAATTATCAAACTGTAATTTGGTAACTTTCAATAAATGAAATCACTGAATATTTCAAAATTAGTCTAAATGAAACTTCCTTTTACAATAAGTAGAAAATACAAAACCTCTTTAACTAAGAATGAAATATTCAAAATTATTGGAGAAGTTAAATCTGAAAAACTTTTTCAAGGAATTAGATTAGATAAATTTGAAAGTGTGATTTTAGAAAATTCATTCCAGTTACAAAGAGAGTCTTTTGGACTAGACATATCTCTTGAAAATTATCCTTTGGTAACTTGTAAAATAGAAAAAGAAAATCCAACAGTAATAGAATTATTGATTAAACCTAATTATCTGGATATTGCTTTTTTTATGATATTCGTAGTTACATTTATATCTGTTGCAATTTTTTCTGATGAAATTACAATCAATGATGTGTTAAAAAAACCAGATTTATTTGAAAGAGTTTTACTCTCTTTGGGTGGAATAATTCCTGGAATTTGGTGTTATATAGGATTTATTAGACCAATTAAAAAAACAGAAAAATGGATTGTTGAAAAACTATTCTTAAAGGAAATTTATTAATTAAAATCTCCAATGAACAAAATCACGCAACTTTTCAATATCAAATATCCCATTATTCAAGGTGGAATGATTTGGAATTCGGGCTATAAATTGGCAAGTGCTGTTAGTAATGCTGGAGGTTTGGGATTGATTGGTGCCGGATCCATGTATCCCGAAGTGTTGCGAGAACACATTCAGAAATGTAAAAAAGCAACTAACAAACCCTTCGGTGTAAACGTTCCGATGTTGTATCCAAATTTGGAAGAAATCATCAATATCATTGTCGAACAAGGGGTAAAAATCGTTTTTACCTCGGCGGGAAATCCGAAGACTTGGACTTCTTTTTTGAAAGAAAAAGGAATAATTGTGGTTCACGTGGTGAGCAGTTCAACTTTTGCATTGAAAGCACAAGAGGCAGGAGTCGATGCGGTTGTTGCCGAAGGATTTGAAGCAGGAGGACATAACGGAAGAGAAGAAACCACGACTTTCACTTTGATTCCGATGGTGAAAGAAAAAATAAAAATCCCATTGATTGCTGCTGGAGGAATTGCTACTGGACGAGGAATGTTTGCCGCAATGGTGCTTGGTGCAGATGGTGTGCAAGTAGGAAGTCGTTTTGCAGCATCGGTAGAATCTTCGGCTCACGAAAATTTCAAAAACAAAATTTTGGAAACTAATGAAGGCGAGACCCAAGTTACCTTAAAAGAATTGGCCCCCGTTCGATTAATCAAAAATAAATTTTATCAAGACGTTCAGGATTTGTATTCCCAATGTCCAACTAAAGAAGAATTAGCAAAATTTTTAGGCAGGGCAAGAGCCAAACGCGGCATGTTTGAAGGTGATTTGGATGAAGGCGAACTCGAAATTGGTCAAATTGCAGGATTGATTCACACGATAAAACCAACTGCAGAAATTATTAAGGAAATGATAACCGAATTTAATTTAGCAAGAAAAGAGGCGGATAATTTCGATTTTTAGTTTCAAATTTTAGTACTTTTGAAAACATACAATTTTTTATAATAAATGAATAAATTAAAAATAATTATCGTTCTTATATTTCTAACATTGGGATTGAATCAATTGTTTGCCCAAACCTACAGATTCAAAACATCAGGTTTGAGCGTTATGGAAAAAGACCAAAAAGGAAATTGGGGTAAATGGTCTGATTTGAATTTGGTTAATATTTTAGTAAAATTAGATACCGATAAAAACCGAATTGTTGTTTATTCTGAGTTCATTCAATTGTTTGAAATCATTGATTATATTCCTTTAGAAGAAAGTGAAACTGATAGTATTTATTCCTTTACCTGCATAGATAACAATGGAGCAGATTGTACGCTTTCGATAATTACCCGAAAAAAACAAGACAATCGCAAGCAACTTTATATCAATTATGACAATCACATTATTGTGTATAATATCTCAAATTATTAAGTTGATGGTAATGTTAATCGAAATCAGCAAAATTAACTTAAAAACTAGTCCTAAATATTAGAATTAGTTAGTCATTGTGACAAAACTATATCTAGTATTTGTAAGTTATCAAATTTATTACGGATTTATAAGCTTTAAAAAAAAACGCTACATTTTTCAATTATTTTCAGTTATTTTTAATTTTTTTTTGGCTAAGGGTTAATTAATTTTTAGATTTGTCATGATAAAATTAAACAGCAATTTTTGGATATAATTATTAATACGGAATTAGGTTTAGCAAATTTTAAATTGTAGTTCCAAAATCATAAATTAAAATGAAATTATTAGTTGATAGTGGCTCGACCAAAGCCGATTGGATTGCAATAGATGAAGATGGGAAAATATTGTTTACCACCCAAACAATGGGTTTGAATCCAGAAATCCTCAATGAAGATGAAATTATTGAACGATTGAATGACCGTTTTGATATTCTTCAAAATAAAGACAAAGCCACACATCTTTTCTTTTATGGTGCAGGCTGCGGAACGGATAGAATGAAAATGATGCTTTCTCAATCTTTTCAAAAGTATTTTTCAAACGCCATTGTTGATGTTCAAGAAGATACTTATGCAGCTGTTTTTGCAACTACTCCAAAAGGAGAGCAAGCCATAGTGAGCATTCTCGGAACGGGTTCAAATTGTAGCTTCTTTGATGGAAAAGTTTTGCATCAAAAAGTACAATCTCTAGGTTATATCGTGATGGATGATTGTAGCGGTAATGTTTTTGGAAAAGAATTAATCCGTAAATATTATTTCAATAAAATGCCTAAAGAATTGGCTGTTGAATTTGAAAAAGAGTATGATTTAGATCCGGATTTCATTAAAAGCAAATTATATAAAGAAGCCAATCCAAATGCTTATTTAGCCACTTTTGCAAAGTTTTTGATTCAAAATAAAGAACATGAATTTTGTAAAAAAATCATTTTCAAAGGAATGAAATCTTTTATCAAAAACTACATCCGACAATATGATAATTGCAAAGAAG
>DMHA01000144.1:324-3411 GCA_003449615.1 Flavobacterium sp. | reverse complement strand
AGTTGAATTTATAACTTTTTGATTCTCAATACAGACCTAACAGGTTTTTAAAACCTGTTAGGTTTAACCCTAAGAATAATAGTATTTTGTTACAACCCTTGATTCGCATTAGTACCAGAAATATATTGCAAATTTTGGGTAATAAAATAAATTCTCAGTTATTAGTTGGATAGGTTTTTGTTGATTTTAATATATTTGGAACAAAATTTGCCTTTGCAGTATTTCAATAATTTAGACAAAAAAATGAAAAAAATAATTCTATTATTTATACTTACTGCAACAGTAGGCTTTAAACCTCAAAGGGAATCAGCATTTGACAATGGGGAACAATTTCTTTTCAAAATAAATTACGGATTTCTAAATGCGGGTTATGCTACATTAGAAGTGAAAGAAGCCACAATAAACAGCAAAAATGTTTTTCACGTTATTGGAAAAGGCTACACAACAGGAATTTCAAAGTTTTTTTTTAAAGTAGAGGACAATTACGAAAGTTATATCGACAAGGAAACTGGAAATCCATATCAATATGTTAGAAAAATTGACGAAGGAGGTTATACCAAAAATCAGGAAGGTTTTTTTAATACAACAGACAATAAAATTTTAGTCAAGGATTACAAACACAACACCGAAAAGACATTTTCAATTCCAAAAAACACACAAGATATATTGTCTTCTTTTTATTATTTGAGAAATTATCCCAATATTGACAAAATGAAGGCTGGAGAATTTGTCGCAATTGATATGTTTTTTGATGATAAAACTACCAAATTTAGGTTAAAGTTTGTAGGGCGTGAGGATATTAGAACTAAATTTGGCTTCGTTTCGACAATGATTTTTAGACCATTGGTTCAAACAGGCCGTGTTTTTAAAGAAGAAGAAAGTGTAACCTTATGGATATCTGATGACGATAACAAAGTTCCAGTTCGTATAAAAGCAAGCCTTCTTGTGGGAGCGATAAAAGCGGATTTAGAAAGCTACAAAGGATTAAAACATCCGTTTAAAGTTAAGAAAAAAAAGCGAGATTAATTTCTAATTAAACAATGAATTCAGAAAAAATCTCTTGAAAAAACAAATAGAATACTAGATTAATTTGAAAAAAATATTTCTCTTTATAATTGTTTTGTTTTCAATATTTTCTTGTAAACAAAAAGAAACCGAGAGCATTTCTCTCGATCAAAAATCTGATCAAAAAACAGATCAATTTGGGTTTGATTTCAACGATTTCAATGTACTTCAGGACACCATAAAAAGGGGAGATACTTTTGGGAGTATCATCGAAAATCAGAATTTGGGCGACAAACAAGTCTATAATATTATCGAAAAAATAAAAGACAGTTTTGATGTGAGAAACGTTAGAATTGGAAAGCCCTATACTTTTTTGCGTTCAAAAGATCGGTACAAAAAACTACAATTTGCTATTTATCAGCCTGATAGAGCCAATTATTATATTATAAATTTTAAAGATTCGGTTAGTGTTTCAAAAATCACTAGACCCATTCGCATCAAAAAAAGAACCATTGCAGGAGAATTAAAAGGTTCTTTTTCAGAAGAGTTACAGCGGCAGAAAGTCGATCCCGCTTTGGCCAATAAATTAATCAAAGTCTATGCTTGGTCTATTGATTTTTTTAAGTTAAAAAAAGGCGATCAGTTTGGCGTTATTTTTACCGAAAGATATGTTGATGATACTATTTATGATGGTGTCGATAGTTTGAGTGCCGCTTTTTTTGAATACAAAGGCAAAATGGTTTATGCCTTTCCTTTTGCCCAAAACGAAGCCTCAGGCAAAATAGATTATTATGACGAAAACGGTAAAGCACTCAAGAACTTTTTCCTAAAATCGCCACTAAAATATGCCAATATTACTTCGCGTTTCTCCAGAAGTAGGTTTCATCCCGTGCAAATGATGTGGAAAGCCCACAAAGGAACCGATTATGCTGCACCAACAGGAACGCCAATAATGACAACGGCTTCAGGAATCGTAGAGCAAACAGGGTACACTGCTGGAAACGGAAATTTTGTAAAAGTAAAACACGATAGAACCTATTCGACACAATATTTACACATGTCTAGGATTTTGGTTCGCCGAGGACAAAGAGTAACACAAGGAAGCATCATTGGCAGAGTGGGAAGCACAGGTCTGGCCACTGGACCACACGTTTGTTATAGATTTTGGAAAAACGGAGTACAAGTAGATGCGCTGAGGCTCAAATTACCCAATTCACAACCCATGGAATCTAAAAACCTTCCCCGATTTAAACAACAAATCGAACCTTTGAAATGGGAATTGGATAGTGTTGCGAATTTGTAAATGGAGATTTTTTTTTGAATTAAACGCCCAGTACAATCATAGGGTCAATATCAAGTTTTTGACTAATATCTCTTGCGATTTTCAATGGTGGTTCACTTTTTCCAGTCAAATATTCGCTGACTCTTGATGTGCTAACGCCCAATAACTCCGACAAACGTTTTTGATTCAAACCTCTTTCATACATTCGCAATTTCATAGTTTCTACAAGAGTTGGTGCTTTTATAGGTTCGATAATTTCTTCATAATCGGCGACCAAATCAGAAAGTAAATCCAATTCGATAAAGTTTTTATCGCTGACAGGAGTTTCGTTATTTACAACTGCTAACAATTCCTCAATTCTGTTTGTTATGGCGTTGTATTCTTTTTTTGTTGCTATCGTTCTCATAATAATTAAATGTTTGAACAGTCTATTTTATCATATTCTGAATGGGTGCCAATAAATCTTAAATAAACTTTGCTTGAAGCAAAAATAATGATGGCAACAAGTCTATAATCATTGCCTTTTATGTTGAAAACATACCGATTATTGCCCACATAATCCACAGAATTAAACGTTTGCTTTATATCGGCTAGCGATTTCCATTCACTTCTTTTGGTTTTGAAATACCAATCTCTCAAAGCAACATCCGAATTGGAATGTTTTTCAGTGAAGTCTTTAATTTTGGTAAAAGTGACTATTCTCATTGGCTAAAAATATATTGCAAATATATAAATAATTTTGATTAATAAAATATAATAACAATTTTCAGGATTTATATAATACTAAGTTTGTTTTTACT
>DMHA01000144.1:0-275 GCA_003449615.1 Flavobacterium sp. | reverse complement strand
TTTGTTTTTACTTTCTTTTTCTTACGATAAAGTTGCAAAATGAATGGTTTGTTTACAAACTAATAATGTAAATTTGTATTTTTTAAATTATAAATAATTATGGCATTACATAACACAAACCCAACGAAAACATTAGCTTGGCAAAAACTTCAGAAACATTTTCAGGAAATGCAAAATGTTTCTATGACCTCACTATTTGAAAAAGACCAAACTCGAACTTCGCAATTTCATATCCAATGGAATGATTTTTTGATTGATTTTTCCAAAAACATTAT
>DMHA01000233.1:10393-12433 GCA_003449615.1 Flavobacterium sp. | reverse complement strand
CAAAATAAATTTCCTGATTTGCCTTTAATCATTGATCCATCGCACATTACAGGAAACCGCGATATGATTCTTGAAGTAACTCAAGAAGCGTTGGATTTGAATTATGACGGGATGATTATAGAAACACACAATGATCCCGAAAATGCTTGGAGTGATGCGGCGCAACAAGTGACGCCAGACGCTTTGAAACAGATTTTCAAAGATTTGAAAATCAGAAAATTGAGTGGCGATAGTGATTTCGAAAATAAAATGACAAAATTAAGAGCAAATATCGATGTTTTGGATGCTAACTTATTGGAACTTTTAGGAAAGCGTATGAAAGTAGCTGACGAAATTGGTCAAGTGAAAAAAGAAAATAACGTGGCCGTTTTGCAAAACAATCGTTGGAATGAAATCCAAGCCAAAATGGTTGCCGAAGGAGCTAAAAAAGGATTAACCGAGGAGTTTATTATTAAATTATTCAGAGGAATTCACCAAGAAAGCATCGAACACCAAGAAAGAATATTGAATTCGTAAATAGATTTCAGATTTCAGATTTCAAGAGTTATAAAATTCAGATTTAATAAAAATCCCAAGACTAAAATCGTTTTGGGATTTTATTTTTTAATAGATTTCTAAAAACTATAAATTTCAAAGTAGAAACAAAGTTTTATCTTTACCAATAAATATAAATTCAAAATGAAATATCCTAGAAAACTTTCTTCGGGTGCAAATAATACCGTCATCGTACTTAATGAGAACGAAGTAGCCAAACTTTTTACAGGCGATACACGTTCGGATTTAGGCTCTGAAGCTGAAAAAATGAAGTTTGCAAATACTATAAATGACTTGGTTGCAAAATTTATTCGATTGGAATATAACGAAGATTTGCAAGCCGAAATGCTGGTTATGGAACGCATAAAACCAATTGATTTTAGAGCTTATGAAGTTGAGATTCGTGAGCTTTGGTTAGAAGTTTTTGAAAATGAATTAAAAAAACTTCATCAGGCAGGTTTTGTTCATCGGGATTTGAAACGACCTTCTGATATACAAGGATTAGCATTCGACAATATCCTTTTGACCGAACAAGGTTTACGATTGATTGATGTTGGAATTTCGGCTTTAAAAAGCCAAGTGGGAGAGGTCATTTTCAAAAAACAAGTGACAATGGAACTTGAAGAACTTGAGGTTTTTAAAGATTATTTCTTGAATCGATGATTTGATAAAAAAAGGATTAACCGAGGCGTTTATTATTAAATTATTCAGATGATTTTACCAAGAAAGCATCGAGCACCAATAGAAAATATTGAATTCTTAATACTTTTTAATTGTAGTTGTCAAGTATTTTTTTGTAATATTGTAGAAAATTAATAATTAATAATTAAACAAATGAAAAAAATTATTTTTGTATTAGCAATGCTAATATTTGGAGCAATGGTAAATGCTCAAGTTGATGTTATTACTAAACACAACGGTGAAATCGTCAAAGGGAAAGTCGTTAAACTAGAAGAGTTTACTATTATTTACAAATATGATGGAGAAGATGCTGACAATACTTTAAGTAAATATGCTGTCGAAAAAATTGTTTACGGAAAAACAGGAAGAGTTGAAGATATTACCGAAAAAATTATAGTTTCTTCTGATGCAGATTGGGAAAAAGTTGTAATTTTAGAGGATAAAGCTTTTATAGCGGGTCTTAAAAAAGGAGAGGAGTTAAGAGGAAAAACAGGTCTTATTAACTATCATACTGGAAATACAGCAGATAAAAAGGCTGAAAAAAAGCTAAAAATGGCCGCAGCTGCTTTAGGATTTCCATTTATACTTCAAACTGCTGACAAAGTAACAACAGGTTATAATTCTAATCAATTGGGAGGTTCACAAGCCATCAAAAAAGGAATAGGATATAAATATTAATTTCATTTAAGAATAATTTTGAAAACCGCTTATTGATTTAGGCGGTTTTTTTGTGGACAAAAGTGATAATCGTTTTATCTTTGTTTAATACGGATTATGTATTGCTTTACCTATTATCCAGCTCTCAAGTCAAAATAGTCCAAGAAT
>DMHA01000233.1:0-10326 GCA_003449615.1 Flavobacterium sp. | reverse complement strand
TTATAAATATTATTAGTGTAAAAAGTAGTCATTTTTTAAAACATTACTTTGTGTTTTAGTTTTGATTTTTTCTTTGTTTCCTCCCTGTTTTCAATTCAATTTTATTTTAACCATTCAAAAAAAACGATTTCGTACCCCTTAAAAAACGATTTCGCACCCTCTATTCAATTGCATTATCTGTAATATTGTAGTCAATTAATTTTGGATTCAATTAAAATCTTAACATTAATTATTGCATCGATAATAATACACATAAATTAAAACCAAATTTGAAAAAATCCCCATTGGACTAAAATAAATTTGTAACGGTGTACTAAATTAAGAAGAGAATTATATTGGCAAATCCTAATCAATTAAAAAACCAAACAATTTACAATCAAAATATAATATGAAAACAATCCCAAAGCAAAAAAGAACTCTTACTGTAAATAGGTTTTCCTATTCGTTAATTATTTTTTTAATACCGCTTCTGTTTTTTGCACAAAAAGTTACAGTAAAAGGAACTGTTGTCGATCAGGCTACTAATGCTAGTATTCCCGGAGTGACAATTACATTAAAAAACAGTACCATTAGTACGATTTCAGATTTTGATGGAAATTATCAAATTAGTGCCAATATGGGCGATATTGCCTCATTTTCATTTTTAGGATATGCAACAGTCGAGAAAAAAATTACTGGAAATGTATTAAATGTCACACTTCAAGAAGAAACCAAAACATTAACTGAAGTTGTAATAATTGGATATGGATCGACCAAGAAAAAAGATCTTACAGGTTCTATAACTCAAGTAAGTTCAAAGGATTTTCATAAAGCACCCGTTACAAACGTCGAAGGATTAATCGCCAATAAAGTTGCAGGTGTGCAAATTACACCCCGAAGTGGTAAACCTGGAGCTGGGAGTTCCATTATAATTCGAGGTGGGTCTTCATTAAATGCAAGCAACGACCCTTTATATGTTGTAGATGGTGTTCCGCTCGAAGGTTGGAATGGTGGGGCTGGAATGCTTAGTCAGTTAAATCCTAATGATATAGAAAGTTTTACGGTCTTAAAAGACGCATCGGCATCTGCCATTTATGGGTCAAGAGCGTCTAATGGTGTAATAATAATCACAACCAAAAAAGGAAGTTTAAAAGAAACACAAGTTGATTTTTCATCCTCAACTAGAGTGACTAGTATTATGGAGAAAGCTCCAGTATTATCAGCAGATCAATACAGGAGTCTTGTTGGAACTTTAACAACTAATGGAACCCCACCAAAAACGCCGCCCGGTACAGCAAATACGAAGTGGCAGGACGAAATTTATCAAGTGGCATTGGCAACAGAAAACAATTTGAGTATGAGTGGTGCTATAAAATCATTGCCCTATAGAGTTTCTGTTGGTTATCTAAATCAAGATGGAATTTTAAGAACAGGTAATTATGAAAGATTTACAGCCTTGCTGAATTTAAGTCCAAAATTTTTCGACAACCATTTGAAAGTAAATTTAAACTTGAAGGGTTCGTTTGAAGATGAGCATATTGCCAACGAAGGCGCACTATGGAATGCAAGAGCATTCGACCCTACACAACCCGTTCACGTTGAAGACCAAACTTATGGTGGTTATTTTCAATACACGCAGTTCGCCAGCAATCCATCATTAGCCATCATTAATCCGGTAAGTATGTTAGAGCAAGTAAAAAGCAGAAACGAAAACATTCGAAGCGTGGGGAATTTACAATTGGATTATTCGATGCACTTTTTGCCAGACTTACACCTTAATGTAAATGCAGGTTACGACGTTTCAAGAGGAAAATATTTAAGTTCAGCAGCTGCAAATTATTTTCCCGCAAACCTTCAAGAGGGCTATATTTATTATGCTGCTCCATCAAAAGAAGTGAAGAATACTTTGTTAGAATCCTATTTGTTTTACAGTAAAGAAATAGCTTCCATAAAAAGCCGATTTGATATTACAGCTGGTTATTCCTATAATGATTTCTTGACTACCAACTATTCTTATCCTACTTATAGACCTGATGGTGTCAAACAACCCAATAGCGATCCAGTTTTTCCGTTCGACAAGCCAAGTCATTCTATCATTTCGTTTTATGGCAGAGTTAATTATGTCTTCAACGAAAAATATTTACTGACAGCCTCTTTACGTCAGGACGGGTCTTCCAGATTTTCAGAACAAAACAGATGGGGCTTGTTTCCGTCTGCGGCTTTTGCTTGGAAAATTAAAGAGGAAGGATTCCTTAGAGACAATAAGACTTTATCTGATTTGAAATTGCGATTGGGCTATGGTATTACTGGTCAGCAGGACGGTATTGAGAATTACTACCACAGACCAACATATAATGCGGGCTATTCAGACCAACAGTACACTTTTGGGAATACAAGTTATATCACTATCAATCCGGGTGCTTATAATTTAAATCTTAGATGGGAAGAGACCGCTTCATCCAATATTGGATTGGATTTTGGCTTTTTAAATAACAGGATTACAGCAAGTGTAGATGTTTATCTAAAACAGACCAAAGATTTGTTGAATAAAACTAGAGTTCCTTTAGGTTTTAATCAAGAAAGTGAATTGCTTCTTAATATTGGTACTATGGAAAATAGAGGTGTAGAGTTTACATTGAAAGCAATTCCACTAAAAACCGACACGATGAATTGGGATATTAATTTTAATTTTACCTACAACGAGAATAAAATTACCCACCTGAACGATGTTTCCGATGAAGGAATTGGACTCTTTAGCGCTGCTACTTTAGTCAATACGGTAGATTATCCTCGCAACACCTTTTATTTGTATCATCAGGTTTATGGTGCAAACGGAATGCCTATCGAGGGTCAAATGCTCGATGTCAATAATGATGGTTTGCTCAATGCCAGTGACCGATATATTACCAATAAATCGACCGCACCAAGATATCTGATGGGTTTCAGTACCAATTTCCAATACAAAAAATGGAATATAGCAACAGCATTCCACGCTAATTTAGACCATTATTTGTTTTTTCATCCGTATGACAACACCATTTCAATCACCGAATGGCAGACTTCACAAAACCTTAGCACTTTGTATTATGACACAAATTTTAGTCATAATGATCCAGCACAAGGATACAGCGATTTCTATTTGCAAAATGCTTCTTTCCTAAAAATGGACAACATCAGCATTGGTTATGATTTTGGTAAAGTATTGGCCAATTCAAAAGTAGGAATGAACGTTAATTTCTCGGTTCAGAATGTATTTATCATAACCAACTATCAAGGTCTTGATCCTGAAGCCTTGACAACTAATGGTAATGAAAATCCTTATCCTGTACCTCGCATTTTTTCATTTGGATTAAATCTTAATTTCTAACTAAACAATATATAAAAAATATGAGAACTTCGAAAAAATATAATAGTATTTGGTTTCTTTTAGGAATGCTGCTTTTAGTTATTACAATAAGTTTCCAATCTTGCACAGATGATTTGGAGAAACTCCCTTTAAATTCAAATACCGATGATGTTCATTTTACAAGTGTGGATGCCTACAAACAGAGTTTGGCGGGTGCTTATTCGAAAATGGCTTACAGTACTTTCTTGAGATTCTATTGGAGTATGCAGGAATATTCTACGGATATGGCGGTGAGCACTTGGAATGATGGTGGAGATGGTATTTATCACGAACTGGCTTGGAGCGCTGATTCGCCAGCTATTGCCAATGTTTATGCCGCTACACTTACGATGATTACACTGTGTAATGATTTTGTCAATCAATCCTCAGACGAGGTAATAGCCAAAAGAGGCTTTTCTGGAGCCGATGCTGCAGAAATAAAACAATTTCAAGCCGAAGCCCGATATTTAAGAGCTTATTGCTTTTGGATTTTGATGGATTGTTATGGCAATCCTCCGTTTCCAACTGAGAAAACCTTGGCAAAATCCTATCCTACACAAATTCAGCGTGCCGATTTGTTCAAATATATTGAAACCGAGTTAAAAGAAATAGACCCTATACTTGCAGAACCGAAAACTAATGAATTAGGAAGACCAGATAAAGCAGCTGCTTGGGCATTACTATCCAGAATGTATTTGAATGCCAATACATACAATGGAGAAAATCGGTACACAGATGCTATCTCGTATTGTAATAAAATAATAAATGCTGGATATACATTGGAATCCAATTATGCTTGGTTGATGCTGGGCGATAACCATTTGAATACCAACGAATTTATTTTTACCATCAATTATGATAATACCAACAAAACTTGGTATGGCACAAACTTCTTGGCTTTAGGTCCTGCTGGAGTTCCCGCCTCTCTAAATGGTATGTCTGGTAGCTGGAGCTCTTTTAGATTTACACAGCAAGTCCCAGCATTGTTCCCATCGGTAACCCCTACTACCGACAAACGTGCACTATTTTACACTTCGGGTCAAACTTTAGAGGTAAATAAAGTGACCACAAGTACAGATGGTTATTCTGCTTATAAATACCGAAATGTAAAACGTGATGGTACGCCAATTCCACAAAATAATTCTTTTGGTAATTTATCCGATATTGATTTTCCGGTATTTCGTTTGGCTGAAATTTATTTAACTTATGCCGAGGCAGTATTACGCGGAGGCACAGGCGGAAGTAATGCAACAGCACTTAGTTATATTAATAAAATACGAGGTCGAGCTTACGCCAATGACCCAGCAAGTACAAGTGGAAATATCACAAGCGGACAACTTACACTCGATTTTATTTTGGACGAAAGAGCCAGAGAATTGTATTGGGAAACCCATCGTAGAACCGATTTGGTTCGGTATAATAAACTAACAACAGGCACTTATTTATGGGCTTGGAAAGGTGGCGTGAAAGCCGGAACTGCAGTAGATCCTAAATACAATCTATTTCCTATTCCAACAGCCGATTTGTTGGTAAATCCTAATTTAAAACAAATTGCTGGTTTCTAAAAAAAGAGGATATAAAATCTAAATAAAACATATATGAAAAAGTTTTTTAAAATATTATTCGCCATTGTGCTGATTGTGGTAACCACTATTTCTTGCAGTGATGATACCACGAAATACATTGCAGAACAACCTGCCGACGGTAAATTTCTATTAACCAATAGTATCAGCGATATTGTACTGGTTCCAAAAGATGCCGACAAGAATATTGCTGTGACATTAAATTGGGATAATAAATCTTGGTACGGCATTGATACTCCCATTTCTTATACTATTGAAATGGACAAAAGCGATGGCGAATTCGTGAAGCCAGAGGAAATTGTTATCGCATCGGGTAATAATATATCCTTCACACATGCCGACCTGAATGCTAAGGCATTTGCATTGAAATTAGCTCCAGAGGTAGCTTCAAAAATGAAAGTGCGATTAAAAGCCAACTTGAAATATGGTGCTTTGCCTATATATTCGAACGTAAGTACATTAACAATTACGCCTTATAGCACGCTTATTCTTAAATATCCAATGCCTGCGGATCTCTATCTTCAAGGCGATGCAGTACCCTCCAATTGGGGAACACCTGTAACCGATATTCAAAAAATGGCTCAGATAGACAATCATCGTTTTGGACTTATTGTAGCATTAACAGGAGGAAAAAGTTTTGCGGTTATTTCTGCTGCCTCAACTTGGTCAGATCCGGCTTATGTAACAATGGATAACAATAGCAATCCTCAAAGTACTGGCAATTTTGAACCTAGAGGTTCAGCAACAAGTTGGGGTGGTACTCCAATAAAATCTCCTGCCGTTTCAGGAGTTTATCAAGTTATTCTTGATTTTACAACCGGTACTTACTCAATAACTCCTGCGGTTTTAATGACTTCGCCAGCAGAACTATACATTGTAGGTGATGCGACTACCAATGGATGGAATGCACCTGGTAATGCCCAAAAGTTTACCAAAGTAGATAACAACACTTTTACACTCACCACAACACTCAAAGCGGGAAAATTTGCTTTTATCAATGCCAATTCGACTTGGTCAGACCCAGCTTATTTGGGAAAAACTGATTCTGAACCATCATTAGGCGGAAATCTTATGCCTTCGGGAGCAGCAAATAATTGGGCTGGTCATAGTATTACCGCTCCTAATCCTGGAACTTATAAAATCACGGTTAATTTTAAATCAGGGACTTATGTTTTAACACTTTAAAACATTTATATCTAAAGAAGATTAATGGACACAAAATTTTCAATAGAAGGTTTGCATTTGAAAGAGAACAGATGATCCTTTTAGGCTAATAAAATAATTAATTTAACACTTACACAAAAATGTTTACAAAATACCGCATATTCCAAATTTTAGGACTTCTTACTTTGTTTTTACAATTGAGTTGTTCAATGGAAAACCCTATTCCAACTCCAACAACTTTTATACCCACACCCAGTGATGTGTTTTATAAGGGAACTACTCTGGCTTATGTAGCTCATCAGGAAACCTATGGCGGCGTGGTTTTCAAAGAAAACGGGGTGCCAAAAGACGCTTTTAAAAGTATAGCAGACCACGGTGGAAACATCACTCGACTACGAATTGATATGCCGCCTTATAAAAGTAGCTATACTACAGGTTATGCTGATGTTGACTTTGGTTCGCCCGAAAAAGTAAAAATTCAAATGCAAAGAGCCAAAAATGCAGGGCTAAAAACTTTGTTGACTTTTGGTTATCAGTCAATGGCATTGGAGGACAACCAAAAATTAAACGGTGCTGTAGCACCATTAGCTTGGCAAGGTATTGCAACTGATGTAGAAAAGTTGAAACTAGCAGTTTATGATCATACCACTACTGTATTAGAGGATTATATCAATGCGGGTTTAACTCCAGAAATTGTTTCTATTGGTAATGAAACCAACGAAAGATTTTTAGAACCCAATATGAAAGAAAGTGATTTGCCAGCTTACAGCGTTGTTAGAAGCGTTAAATTGTTGAACGCAGGGACTAAAGCCGTTAGAGATTTAAACAAAAAATATGGGATAAACATGAAAATTGCTTGCCATATTTTTAGTGCTGCTAGTTTAAAATTTTGGTTAAAATCGCATATTCGCAACGGATTGGACTTCGATATTATGGCAATTTCTCATTATCATGAGTGGCATTCATTAGGAGATTTTAAGAATTGGACAGAGGTAGTTGGATATGTAAAAACCAACTATAACAAAGATTTTCTAATTATGGAAACCGCACAATTATTTAGAAACGGCGGTAATGATGCACACGTTGACATACTGGGTGTTGGAAATATTCCTGCGGGTTATGATAATCCACCAACTACAAATACTCAAAAAAAGTATATGAGAGATTTTGGTCAAGAATTATATGATGCAGGTGGTATAGGAATAATTTATTGGGGAGGCGAATGGGTTGGTTCTAATACATTGATTTTTCCAGATCAATACGGAGCGGGTTCCTCTTGGGAAAATAAAGCTTTTTGGGATTTCAATTATAACCTTCACGATGGTGTAAATTGGATGAATGAAATAGTTGAACATTAAACTGTTTAATGAATTATAAAAAAATAGTAAAGTAGGAATAATGAAAATTATTCCTACTAATTTAAGAAAACAAAGACAAACAATTAAAAAAAATCATTATGAAAACAAAATTACTTTTATTTAGTGTGTTAATTTCATTTTTTGGAAATGCGCAAACAATTACTCATGTACAACAAAGTACAAACTATGACGCTACTTTCACAAACGATTCTGGACTCTATAATGATACAGGGTTTATGACAATGAATTTATGGACATGGGAAGCTGGAGGTGATGGCATCATGCAAGTAGCAGCATGGAAAAAATTTACCGATAACGGACTTCCTTCTGGAAATTCTATGACTATGGCTGTTGGGGATTCATTTAAAATTAATATTACTACATCTAAATCTTGGGCGGGGCAAATAGGCGTTTCTTTATTATCTAGTCCAAGTGCAACAGCTGCTTATACTGATAGACATAATAATTATGCCGTTCAAGTGAACAAGAATGGTGATGGTCCTTGGGAAGTAGTATCTTCTGGTGGAACAATTGATGCAACGACAATAACAAGTGGCAATCTATGGTTTGACTATGAGTTTGTTTATACTCTTAATACTGCAACAACAATGACAGTTGTAATCAACAAATATACCATTAACGATCATGCTGCACCTTTGGAAACTGCTACTAAATCGGTTACTTTAAACAATTCAAACATAACTGGATATTCTGTTTATGCTGACAATTGGCTTAATGGAACAACAGGTTATCTTTTTAAGCAACCAACAGAATATATTGTTAACAATTTAAGCACTTTAGACGCTGAACAAATGAATAATATTAATGTGATTTATTCAGACAGTAGAATTCATATCAATGGGCTGAATGACACTGATAAATTTGAACTTAAAATCTATGATTTGTTAGGACGTGAAATTAAAAGCATCAATAAAGACAATACTTTTGTAGAGCTAACGCCTTCACTTTATATCGCTAAACTAAACGTTGAAGGAAAAGGAACTATGGCAAGAAAATTATTGGTAAAATAAATTACCAATTAATATTTTTCTTCCTTTATAATTGTAATGATTGATTTCAAAACTTAAAAATGAGTAGTTAAATGAATTAATTTCAATACATATTTGCAACTATCTTAACACCCTTATTATTAAATTAATGAAAAAAATAACAGCACCATTTTCATTCTTTTTGATGTCAATAATCACATTGCTAATGTACTCCTGCGGTGGTGCACAAACGACTGAACCAACACCTGATTCAAATCCCGCATCAACAACTTTTGCTTTTTCAAAAGGGGCCGATGTGGGCTGGTTGCCACAAATGGATGATACTGGCTACAAATTTTATGATGCTGACGGCTCACAAAAAGATTGTTTACAACTGCTAAAAGACAGGGGAATCAATACCATTCGGCTTCGGGTTTGGGTCAATCCTTCTAGCGATAAAACCAACGGGCATTGCAGTCCCGCCGAAACAGTCGTGATGGCGGTTCGTGCGAAAAATATGGGAATGCGAATCATGATAAATTTTCATTATAGCGATACTTGGGCAGATCCAGCCCATCAAACCAAACCTGCTGCTTGGGCAAATCATTCATTCGAGGAGTTAAAAAATGACGTTTACAAACACACTTTTGATGTTTTGACAGCGTTGAAAGCAGCTGGTGTAACGCCAGAATGGGTGCAGGTAGGCAATGAAATTCCGAGTGGTATGTTATGGCCTGAAGGTAAAATCGAGAACAATCAAAATTGGAATCAATTGGGAGCCTTATTAGACAAAGGCTATGAAGCAACAAAAGCTATTGATTCAAAAATAAAAGTAGTAATACATGTCGATCAAGGAAATAACAACGGAAGGTTTAGATGGTTTTTTGACAATATATCCAGAAACAATGTAAAATATGATGTTATAGGAATGTCTTATTATCCGTATTGGTTGGGTTACGAAAAAAACAATGAAGATCTAAAAGATTATAAAAAAACCATCGCAGACCTCGAATTCAATTTGAAAGACATGGTTACTAGATACAACAAAGATGTTATGGTTGTAGAAGTAGGCGGGGAAGATGCAAAAGAACAAGATACAAAAGACATGCTCACTGCGGTTATAAAAGCAGTAAAAAACGTTCCTAACAACAAGGGTTTAGGCGTAATTTATTGGGAACCTCAAGGGGCAAGAAGTTGGAGTGGTTACGGCTTAAGTGCCTGGCAATCCAACGGAAAACCTTCGCCAGCTCTAGATTCATTTAAAGATTAAATAATAAACAACAATGAAATTCATTTTAAAATACTTATTTTTTTTAGTATTCCTTTTTTCAATTGGAAATATAAATTCACAATCCAGAACCAAAGTTAATTTTGGTTCCGATTGGGAATTCAAAAGAGAAGAAGCAAATGCCAATTGGGAAAAAATTACCATTCCGCATACTGCCAAAATTGAGCCTTTGGTTGTTAATGACCAATTTCAAGGAACCTGCTGGTATCAAAAAAAGTTTAGAGTCGCCCATTCAAAAAACAAAAAAATCTTCCTTTATTTTGAAGGCGTGATGCAAGAGGCCGATGTTTGGATTAACGACCAAAAAGTGACCAATCACAAAGGCGGTTATTTGCCTTTTACGGTTGATGTTTCTCCATTTTTAAAATCAAAAGAAAATACAATTAAAGTCAAAGTCAATAACGAAGACAATCCTAATTTTCCTCCAGGAAAGCCCTTGAAGGATTTGGATTTTAATTATTATGGTGGCATTTATAGAAATGTATATCTCATCACAACCGACAAATTATACATTACCAACCCTATTCAGGCGAATAAAAAAGCCAGTGGTGGCATTTATGTCAATTTTGACAACATCAAT
>DMHA01000024.1 GCA_003449615.1 Flavobacterium sp. | reverse complement strand
CTAACCTCGAGTTGGATTTTTACACCCGCATTACTAGCGTCATATAATTTATCTATCATTTCAAAATCAGATAAACTATTCATTTTCAGTTTCATATAAGCTTCTTTTCCGTTCAAAGCATTGGTAATTTCACGGTCAATCATTTTATTAAAACGAGATCGGGTATAATGTGGAGAAACTATCAAATGTTTGTATCGGTACAGTCTATAATTGATGTCAAAAAATTCAAAAATTTTAGAAGCGTCTTTTAATATTTGTTGATGACTTGTAAAGAGGGTTATATCAGTATAAATTTTGGCGGTTTGCTCGTTGAAATTCCCTGTCGATATAAATCCATAACGCTTTATCGTGTCATGTTCCAATCTTTCGATAACACAAACTTTAGAGTGCACTTTGAGCCCTTTTATTCCAAAAATGAGTTTGATACCTTCGGTCTGCATTTGTTCAGAATAAGAGATATTTGATGCTTCATCGAAACGAGCTTGTAATTCGATTTGAACGGTAACTTTTTTGCCATTTTTGGCAGCATTAATGAGGGAACTAATGATTTGAGAATTATTAGCCAGACGGTATAAAGTGATTTTTATGGAAGCTACTTTGGGGTCTAATGCTGCTTCACGCAAAAACTTGGTGAGGTACGAAAATGACTGATAAGGAGCGTGAACTAAATAATCTTTTTTACTAATTTTCTCTAAAATACTTCCTTCGAGATTCAATCCCGGAACGGGTAGCGGATGATTTGTAGAGTACAATAAATCATATCTTCCAAGGTTTGGGAACTTCATATAATCGCGTCGGTTGTGGTATTTTCCTCCTGGAATAATACTGTCAGAGGATATAATGTGCATTTTTTCGAGAATAAATTTCAGGGTGTCTTCTTCTATCAATTCGTCGTAAACAAAGCGAACGGGTTCCCCAATTCGTCTGTCTTTTACACTAGATGCAATTTTTTCGAGCATACTTTTACTCAAATCACTATCCATTTCTAATTGGGCATCACGCGTAATTTTTATCATGTGAGCCGACACACTTTCGTAATCGAAAATGTTGAAAATTCGTCCCAAATTGTGTCTTATTACATCATCGAGCAATATTAAATATTGCTTTTCATTATTTGATGGCAAAACCACAAATCGGTTGATGGTGTTGGGAATTTCTATCAAGGCATAATGTACTTCGGCATTTTTTTTCATTACTAATTTTACAGCCAAATAGCCAACAGAATCTTTCAATACTGGAAATTCCGCCAAATCGTTTAAAATTATAGTAATCAATTCAGGACTAAGTTTTTCAATAAAAAAATCTTTTAAAAACAGTTCTTGCTCTTGCGAAATGTGATTTTCATCAATGATAAAAATATTTTCGGTTTCGAGTTGGCTCTCAATAGTTTTTAGAATACGCAAACTTTCGGATTGTTGTTGAATAACAATGCTGGTAATTTCTTTCAATAATTGTTGTGCTGTAATACCTCCAAAATGATTTTTTCCTGATATTCCTGATAAACTCAACCGTCTAATTGCAGCAAAACGAACCCTAAAAAACTCGTCTAAATTATTTGAAAAAATCCCTAAAAATCGAAGTCTTTCTAACAAAGGTACTTTGTCATCTGCCGATTCTTGCAAAACTCTCGCATTGAAGTTTAACCAACTTTTTTCTCTTTCGATATATTTATATTTGTTCACGCTCTCTATTTTAAATTTTTTGGAAATAGGGTTTTTAAAGTTTTGCCTTTTTGTATTTTTTCCCAATGATCCGATTCGAATTGCAACCAAATTAACCCTGCTGTGGGAACATTATCAATGAAAATAGTTCCAAATTTATTAACAAAATTGGTAATTGCATCATTGTGACCCAAAAGAATAACATTTTCATAATCATTAGAAATTAATTGGATGGTTTTTTCTAATTTGTTTTCATCAAAAGTATAAAGATTATCGCTAAAAATAATGCTTTCAAGAGGATATAAAAGGTTCTTTGCGAAGATAAGTGCGGTTTCACGTGCTCTTTTTGCTGGGCTTGAAAACACAACAAATGAAGTTGGTAGATATTTTTTAAATTCAGTAGAAACCCTATCTGCATCAAGGATTCCGCAATGTTCTAATGGTCTGTCGAAATCTTGCATTGGACTATCCCAACTGGATTTTGCGTGTCGAATGAGAATTAAATTTTTCATAAGCCGTTTATTTTAAGATAATTAACTGTGGTCATACACTTGCAGGCAATTTAAAATATTGTTTTATTAAATTGAATTTGAGTCTTTTGAATCCAAAAATAATTCTTTATCATCCATTGTTTCGTCAGAATATTTTTCCATTTCAAAGAAACTAAAAATCGAACCGCCATAACTTTTCTTGAACGAAAAATGAATCAAATGGTCGAGTTTAGTGTATTTAGAATGTTCTATAATCATCATTCCATCTTCTTGTAAAATATCTTTTTCAAAAACAAGTAAGACAATTTTATCAAAAGTTTTTTGGTCCAAAGCATAAGGAGGATCGGCAAAAATAATATCGTACGTAGCTTTGTTTCTTTCCAAAAATTGAAACACATCACTTTTGGTGGCTGCAATATTAAAATCATATTCCGTCGCCACTTGCTTGATGAATTTTACGCAACCAAAATCGGCATCTACAGCAGTGATTGGCGTGCTGCCACGAGAGGCAAATTCAAAACTGATATTGCCGGTTCCTGCAAATAAATCCAATACTTTCAAGCCTTCAAAACTAAAATGATTGTTCAAAACATTGAATAATGCTTCTTTACTCATATCGGTTGTGGGGCGAACGGGTAGTCCTTTGGGCGGAAAAATGCGTCTTCCTTTGTATTTGCCTGATATGATTCTCACGATTGGAATAAAATAAAATACTTCAGATTTTGGTCAGTTGAAAAGGAATTGTTTTTCTGCAAATCTGCTACATCAAAAAAGGATATATTTCGGATGTATTTGAAAGCCAATTGATAAAAA
>DMHA01000025.1:5552-8084 GCA_003449615.1 Flavobacterium sp. | reverse complement strand
CTGAATTTAGTTTAACTGGAAAATTCACACTGCCTTATTCTTTGTTTAATGGAATAGATTATGGTACTTTGGGCAATCAAAAAGCATATAAATATATTTATTCTGGTACACCTTATGTAGGTTCAAATTTAATAATGGTAAATCCAGGAGATTATTTAGAAGCTATTCCAAGTCAAACAAATCCAACACCAAATAGTGTCGCTGATTACAATAATGCTGTTGCCGATCCCGCAAAAGTAGATCAAGAGAAATACAATTGGTTAGAATATTACAAAATAAAGTTCAAAGCAGATTGGTACACCAAAGTGTTGGGAACTCCCAAAAGCCCTTTGGTGCTAAGAACTCAAATAGAGTTAGGATTCTTGGGTGCCTACAATCAAGAACGAGGCATTATCCCGTTTGAAAGATTCTTTCTAGGAGGAGATGGCATGCAAAATTTTGCTATGGATGGTAGAGAAGTTATCGCATTAAGAGGATATCCCAATGGTTCATTAACTCCAGTTAACAGTCTTGGAGAACAAAACGGAGCATCTATTTATAATAAATTTTCGTTAGAGTTGCGATACCCAATTACCTTAAAAGCATCAGCTTCAATCTATGCGCTAACTTTTTTTGAAGCGGGTTCGTCATTTGACACTTTCAAAAATTACAATCCTTTTGCTTTAAGTCGTTCGGCGGGAGCAGGATTGAGAGTTTTTATGCCAGCATTTGGATTATTAGGAATAGATTTTGGATATGGATTTGATGGATTGCCTTTGCCAGGCGGTCAGCTGGGTACAAAAGCAAATGGCTGGGAAACGCATTTCATTATTGGACAACAATTTTAATAGTTGGATATAAATTTTTCTAAAACATCAAAGTTATGAGAAAAGAATTTTTATTTATATTTTTGAATCTGTTTTTAGGAATCACAATTCAGGCACAAACCAGAGGAACTAAGTTGGGTTATATTGATATGGAATACATTTTGCAAAATGTTCCCAATTATATCGAAGCCCAAAACCAACTCGAACAAAAAGCCCAAAAGTGGAAGCAAGAAATTGAAGCCAAAAAAAATGAAATCAATAAACTTAAAGAAGCTTTAAAAGCAGAAAAAGCGCTATTGACAAAAGGACTTATTGAAGAAAGAAATAGCGAAATTGATTTTCTTGAAAAAGAAAATCTCGAATACCAACAAAAAAGATTTGGTCCAAACGGGGATTTAATGACACAAAAATTAGGTTTAACAAAACCCATTCAAGACCAAGTTTTTTCTATTGTTCAAGATATAGCCGAAACCAAAAAATATGATTTTATTTTTGATAAAACATCCGATTTGACTATGCTCTTTGCCGCAAAAAGATTCGATATCAGCGATAAGGTAGTTCAAGTTTTGAATAGAACTGAAAAAAGAGAACAGCTAACCAAAAAACAGCTTAAAGAAGAAGAAGAAAAAGAAGCTAGGGAAGAGGCAATTGCTGATAATCCAAACCTGTCACAAAGGCAAAAAGATTTAGAAATAAAAAAATCAGCAAGAGAAGCAACATTAGCAGCAAAAAAATTAGCTCAAGAAGAAAGAAAAATGGCTGCAGAAGATAGAAAATTACAAATTAATGCAGATCGAAAAGGAAATAAAAATGGAACTACTCCATCAACAGCTAAAACCACAACTACACCTGACACCTCTTTAGACAAAGAAGCCGCTGCAAAAGCAGCAAAACAAGCACAAGCCAATCAAAGAGATGAAACACTTAGAATTAGACAACAAGCAATTGAGGATAAGAAAAAAGCTTTAGAAGAAAGAAGACAACAAATTCTTGACGAAAGAGAAGCAAAAAAACAGGGTGCAATTCCTGCAACAACAAAAACCACCGAAACGACAGCGAATCCAGATTCAAAAATTGAAGCCGCCAAAACTGCTACTGCAACAGTTTTAGAAGCAAAACAAAAACAAGCCGAGGCCAGAACAAAAGCACTCGAAGACCGCAAAAAAGCAGCAGAAGAAAATAGAAAATTACAAGAAGAAAAAAGAATACAAGCCATAGAATCAAAACAAGTCAAAAAAACTGGCACGATTTCTGAAAGCACAATAAAAGAAGTAGAGAAAGCAACCGATACGACAGCCAAACCTACAATAGATTCAACAAAAATATCTGTCGAGGAAACAAAGATAAAACAAGCTGAAGCTAGAACAAAAACATTAGAAGCACGCAAAAAAGCTTTAGAAGAAAGAAGAAAAAAAATTCTTGAAGATAGAGAAGCCGCCAAAAAAGCAAACGAAGAAAAATTAAAAACAACAAAAGAGAAAACAAACAATAATTAATTAAATATTTTAAAACTATGAAAACAATGAATCAAATTAAAACTTTACTAATCGCTGCAATACTTGTTTTAGGAGCCAGTCAAACTATTAATGCTCAAGCAAAAACAGCTCATGTTGATGTAAGCGAAATTATGACAAAAATGCCTGCAATGCTTGATGCTCAAAAACAACTTGAAACCTTGAGCAAAACCTATGATGCAGAATACAAAAAAATGGCTGAAGAATTTCAA
>DMHA01000025.1:4954-5468 GCA_003449615.1 Flavobacterium sp. | reverse complement strand
GAACGTCAAAAAGAGGTTCAAGATATGCAAAAAAGAATCCAAGATTATGGTCAAAATGCACAAAAAGAATTGCAAACCAAACAAGAAGAAATTACAAAACCAATCTACGAAAAAGTAAGAGTTGCTATCCAAAAAATAGGAAAGGCAAAAGGTTTTCAATATGTTCTAGACGGTTCAACCCTTTTACTTGCTGACGGTCCTAACTTGACTGCAGACATAAAAAAAGAATTAGGTTTTTAATAAAAAAATCAATCTTCTCTATACGCTCAACTAATTTTTTTGGTTGAGCGTTTTTTTATACTATCAATTTTTAGGTTTTTATAAAAGTTGCATCTAACTTTGTTATTATGAACAACAATAAACCTATCGGAATTTTTGACTCGGGCATTGGAGGAACTTCTATTTGGACCGAAATTCATCGGTTACTTCCCGACGAAAAAACGATTTATCTTGCCGATAGTAAAAACGCTCCTTATGGTCAAAAATCAAAAGCCGAAATAATCGCACTAAGCTG
>DMHA01000025.1:3318-4794 GCA_003449615.1 Flavobacterium sp. | reverse complement strand
AATGTCCCGTTTATAGGAATAGAACCTGCGATTAAACCAGCAGCGACTCATTCAAAAACCCAAACCATTGGAATTTTAGCCACACAAGGAACCCTAAACAGCGAACTTTTCAATAAAAATGTAGAAAAGTTTCACAACACAAAAATTATTGAGCAAGTAGGTCACGGATTAGTACCACTCATCGAAAACGGACATATAAACTCTCCTGAAATGACTAAATTGCTTTACTCCTATCTAAGTCCAATGATAGAGGCAAACATCGATTATCTAGTGTTGGGTTGCAGTCATTATCCTTATCTAATTCCTCAAATCAAAAAAATTCTTCCAGCTCACATCCAAATCATAGATTCAGGTGAAGCAGTGGCAAGACAAACTCAAAATGTATTGAAGGAAAAAGTAGGATTTTCAAATCTAAAAAATAGGAAACCTATATTTTATAGCAATGCCAATCCCAAAGTGCTTTCGGGAATTTTAGGAAACCAATATCAAGTAATTGAAAAAGATTTCTAACTAACTGAATTATTCTTCGGTTTTATACCAACCCGAATACATCACATAATTATTGGCAATACGCTCAATCTCACCTGAAAAATCAGATTGATTGATTTCCTTTACTTTTTTAGCAGGAACTCCAGCATAAATACTTCCCGATTCGACCACTGTGTTTTGAGTAACAACCGCACCAGCTGCAATAATTGAGTTGCTATTGACAATACAATTATCCATAACAATTGCCCCCATTCCTATCAACACATTATCGTGAATCACACATCCGTGAACCATTGCATTGTGACCAATAGAGACATTGTTTCCAATAATGGTAGGATGTTTTTTGTAGGTACAATGAATAATCGCACCATCCTGAATATTTACTTTGTTTCCTATAGTAATAAAATGAACATCGCCTCTAACTACCGCATTAAACCATACGCTACAAGAATGTCCAAAGCTGACTTCGCCAACAATAGTAGCATTTTCGGCAACATAACAATCTTCAGGGATGGAAGGTGTTTTTCCGTTTACAGATTTTATTAGCATTATTAGGAAATTAAAATTTGGAAAAATTAAATTTATAGGTTCTACTGGTAATAGTGTGAACATTTAGCTTATTTTTTTAAACCATTAAGTTAAGTTTCATTAAGCGGACTGAAACTTAATTTTCTTATTTTTCTTAATGGTTTATTTATAGGCTATCTTCAGTTGGCTGGATTAATTATATATGATTTAGTATTTCACACAAAACCCAGTAGAACTAGTTTAATTAATGGCGGGGCAATCACAGTCGTATTTTTCTCTTTTGCAAAATAAATCAATTCCGAAAGTAATTTGATGGAAACCTCCTGTATCAAAATTTACATCGCCAGCAAGATAAGAATAAGTGTAGGCAAACATAAATTTATTATAATTGACTCCAATAATTGGTGTTAAGTATTGCAATCTTTGAGAGGAAACACCGCTTCCACTATTATATTCAGC
>DMHA01000025.1:1569-3196 GCA_003449615.1 Flavobacterium sp. | reverse complement strand
ACCAATTGAAACATCAAAGAGGGTTCCCATAAAATTTTGTCTCTATCCCCAAATACATAACCCGCACTAAATAAATACCTTCTTAAATTGGCACTCTCGGTTTCTGTATAAATTTTTCTTTTGGTTTCAATTAAATTTTGAATAGTTCCGTGTACATAGAAATCAAGGAAATTATAGGAAGCACCTATATCAAGATTGAAATAAGAAGCATCTCGAACAATAATTCCGTTGACAATTGGATCAATATCACCTGTTTGTAACCACTCTGTTTGGTCTAATTGCCCTTGATAAAAATCAGCACTCATACCAAAAGACAATTGATTCAAATCGAGTTCATCCCTAGAAAACATAAGATGATGTGCATAAGTCAATTTTGCTCCTTTTTGAGAGCTATAACCGTTTTTGTCATTAAAAAGAATAATCCCAACACCTGATTTTTCGCCCAATCTTCCGTTATAGCTTAGGGTTTGAAGCGACGGCGCATCGGCCATATCGAACCATTGCTTTCTTGCGGTTAGTCTTATTTTATCACAATTTGCAGCTCCTGCCATTGAGGGATGAAGCAAATAATAATTATCAGATAAATAGTCAGAATAAACAGGAATTCCAATTTGTGAAAAGGAATTATGAGCTAAAAAAAATAGAACAATACAGATCTTAAATTTGTGATACATTAAAAAAAATATTAAAATTGGGGCAATAATAAAAATTGAAAAGAATTCAGATTATACTTAAAAAACGTATTATAAGTTAATTTATTCTTTAAAATATCAAATATAGTTAATAGTAGAAAATATCTTTGTTAAATTTGTAAAAAATTAAAAAATTATGTCAAAAATAGCTATTAAAGAAACGCAAAACCCAAGTATCTTAAAATTTGAATTAGATGATTTCATTACTAAAAATGAGAGTTTTGAGTTTAAAAACATAGACGAAACCAAGAATTCTCCTCTGGCTCAGCAATTATTTTACTTGCCCTTTGTAAAAACTGTTTACATTTCAGGAAATTTCATTGCCATAGAAAAATTTAGCATTGTAGAATGGGATGATGTAAAAGATGCCGTAGCAGAACAAATTGAAACTTTTGTTGCCAATGGCGGAATAATCGTCACTCCGTCGGAAAATAAAACACAGAAACAACCCATAACTGTGTACGGCGAAACTACACCGAACCCAGCTGCCCTAAAATTTGTAGTAAGCAGAATATTGACCAAAAGTCCAGTCGAATTCAAAAATATTGACGAAACTTCAGCTTCACCGTTGGCAAAAGAATTATTCAAATTTCCTTACGTGAAAGAAATTTTTATCGACGAAAATTACATTTCGGTAACCAAATATGAAGTCAGTAATTGGGATGAAATTACATTGGAATTGAGAACTTTTATCAAAAATTATATCGAAAACGGAGGAACAGTTCTTGATGAAAGCATCATCGTTGCCAAGGCTGAACAAGAAAAAACAAAAACCCAAGAATTTGATAATCTTGATGTTACGTCACAACAAATTATCAATATTTTAGAAGAATTTGTAAAACCAGCAGTTCAAGCCGATGGTGGAAATATTGCTTTTGAATCTTATAACGAAAACGATAAAACTGTAAAAGTTGTACTTCAGGGTGCTTGCAGTG
>DMHA01000025.1:0-1503 GCA_003449615.1 Flavobacterium sp. | reverse complement strand
GTGGTTGTCCTTCCTCTACTTTTACACTCAAAAGTGGTATCGAAAATATGCTGAAAAGTATGCTTAACGATGAAGGTATTAAAGTTGAAGCTGTAAACGCTTAATATTTTAGATTGCAGATTGCAAATTTTAGATTTTAGAAAACTAAAAATGAACCAACTTTCACAAGAAACCAGTCCGTATTTGTTGCAACACGCCAATAATCCTGTGCATTGGAAGGCTTGGAATGTCAATTCATTGGCGGAAGCCAAAGAAAAAAATAGCCTAATCATTATTAGTATTGGCTATTCGGCTTGTCATTGGTGTCATGTAATGGAACACGAAAGTTTCGAGGACCAGGAAGTGGCCGATGTTATGAATAAAAATTTTATTAATATCAAAGTTGATCGCGAGGAACGTCCCGATGTGGATTCCGTTTACATGAAAGCAGTCCAATTGATGACGCGCCGTGGCGGTTGGCCCTTAAATGTGGTTGCTCTTCCCGACGGAAGACCCATTTGGGGCGGAACCTATTTCAGAAAACAGGAATGGATGGAAACTCTTGGTCAATTGCAAGAGGTGTATCAATCAAATCCTGAAAAAGTAATTGATTATGCCGAGAAATTGCATCAAGGCATTCAGTCTTTAAGTATTATTGAAAATATAAATTCTAAAACTACTTTTAATCAACATGATTTAAGTCCTTTAGTCGAAAATTGGGCAGCAGATTTTGATTTGGAATTTGGAGGAATGTCAAGAGCTCCAAAGTTTATGATGCCCAATAATTATCATTTTTTGTTGCGTTTTGCATTCCAAAAAAACGATATGAAATTGTTCGATTTTGTGAATCTGACTTTGACAAGAATGGCTTACGGAGGCGTTTTTGATACAGTAGATGGTGGATTTTCACGTTATTCCGTGGACAACAAATGGCATGTTCCTCATTTCGAAAAAATGTTGTATGACAACGGCCAATTGATTTCCTTATACAGTGATGCCTACAAATTGACCAAAAATCCGCTGTACAAAGAAGTCATTGAGAAAACTCTTGCTTTCGTCCAAAGAGAACTAATGAATATCGAAGGCGGTTTTTATTGTGCGCTCGATGCCGATAGTTTAAATACCGACAATCATCTTGAAGAAGGCGCTTTTTATGTTTGGAAAATCCCAGAATTGAAGACCATCATTGGCGATGATTTCGATTTGTTTAGTCAAGTTTTCAATATCAATAGCTTTGGACTTTGGGAAGATGAAAATTATGTTTTGATTCAAAATAAAAGCCTGAACGATATTGCAAAAACCAATAATATTACCCTTTCAACACTTCAAAAAAAGAAACTATTCTGGGATAAAATTCTATATATTAAAAGAGAAAAACGTTCAAAACCAAGATTAGACGACAAATGCTTGACTTCTTGGAATGCATTAATGCTCAAAGGTTTTGTGGATGCTTTCAAAGCTTTAGAAAATGAAAACTATCTGATTTTAGCCCTGAAAAACGCCAATTTTATTATCAATAATTTG
>DMHA01000419.1 GCA_003449615.1 Flavobacterium sp. | reverse complement strand
AGGCAAGGAGCAACATTATCGGCGTGGGCATTACCACTGGCTAATTTTTCGCCTTGCATAGCAAATTTTACCAATTCTTTTCGTGTAAATGGTCGTCCCAACAATTCATTAATCCCAAAAACTGCCCCAGCCGAACTCGCAGCACTACTCCCGATTCCGCTTCCCGCTTTGATGTTTTTGTAGATTTCGATTTCAAAACCGAAGTCAATGGCAATGTCAATGGCAATGTCAATGTCAATGACAATGTCAAAATCAATGTCGTAATCAATAGGAATGAATTTGTTTTCAACCTTTTTTATCGATCTTAACATCGCCAAAGCGGCAACACCAGCCACATTGTTTTCGGTTTCCAAAGGCAAATCGGCGCCTACAATTTTAGTGATGCGAACGCCTTTTACATCCGATTTTCGAATAATCATTTCGTCACCTGCCGTGGCTAAACACAATCCTAATACATCAAATCCACAGGAAAGATTAGCAATGGTGGCAGGGCAAAATATTTTTATTTCATTCATAAATGTTTTGTTTCAGGTTTCAGGTTTAACGTTTAAAGTTCTCTCGCAACTTGAAACTTTAAACTTGAAACAAAATTTTAAATATTCCCAACACGAATCACATCGGCAAAAATTCCCGATGCCGTTACCGCCGCACCTGCACCGGCACCTTTTATCAACAAAGGTTGGTCAACATATCGGTCGGTGTAAAATTGCACGATATTGTCTTTTCCTTCCAAATTATAGAACGGACTTTCTTTTGGGATGAATTCCAATCCCACGCTGGCTTTTCCATTTTCAAAAGTGGCAACGTATTTCAAGCGACAGTCTTTGGCTTTGGCTTCTGCCAATAAATTTTCGAAATGTGCCGCATTCTTGATTAATGATTTAAAAAAATCTTCGTTGTTGGTGGTTGCCAAACATTCGGCTGGCAAAAATGATTTGTTCACAATATCTTCAATGTCGAATTGGTATCCACTTTCGCGAATTAGAATCAGAATCTTTCTGGCAACATCCACACCGCTCAAGTCAATTTTTGGGTCTGGCTCTGTAAATCCTTGAACGCCCGCTTCTTTTACCACATCGTGGAAAGAATTATTTTCATCGAAATTATTGAAAATAAAGTTCAAACTTCCGGATAAAACCGCTTGGATTTTGTTGACTTTATCGCCTGAAGCGATTAAATGTTTCAAGGTATCAATGATGGGCAAACCTGCACCCACATTGGTTTCAAACAAGAAAGGCGCATTGTATTGACGAGATAGATTTTTTAATTTTTTATAATTGTCATAAGCTGATGAACAGGCAATTTTGTTGCAAGTGACCACGGCAACATTTTGTTTCAAGTATTGTTCGTAAGTTTCAGAAACTTCCTGATTGGCAGTAATATCCACAAAAATGCTGTTGCGCAAATTGAGTGCTTTTACTTTGGAAATAAATTCTTCTTTATTGGCAGTTTCTCCATTTTCTAGTAAGGATTTCCATTCTTTCAACGGAATCCCGTCTTCTTCAAAATACATTTTTCGGGAATTGGAAACGGCAACAACTCTCAGGTTTATTTTTAGATTTTCTTTCAAGAATTTCTTTTGTTGATTGATTTGTTCGATGAATTTTTCGCCCACATTTCCAACACCCATTACGAATAAATTCAACTGTTTGGTGTTTTCCTCGAAGAAGTTTTCGTGAAGCGTGTTCAATGCTTTTTTTACATCCCTTTCGTTGATCACCGCCGAAATATTTCTTTCGGAAGCACCTTGTGCAATGGCTCGTATATTGACATTATTTTTACCCAAAGTGCTGAACATTCGACCGCTCAATCCTTGGTGATTTTTCATATTTTCACCTACCAAAGCAATGATGCAAAGGTCTTTTTCGACAATGCAAGGATCGATTTTGTGTTGTGAAATTTCCTGTTGAAACGCTTTGTTTATCGAAACTTCCGCTTTAATAGCATCAGCATTTAAAATTCCAATACAAATAGAATGTTCCGATGAAGCTTGGGTAATGAAAATGATGTTGATATTTTCGTGTGACAAGACCTCAAACAATCGTTTTGAAACACCAGCAACCCCAATCATTCCTGAACCTTCCAAAGTAATTAAGGTAATTTTATCAATATGACTGATTCCTTTTACAGGATTGGTATGCGAACTGTCTTGGTTTGAAATAAAAGTTCCGACGGCTTCTGGTTCGAAAGTATTTTTTATCCAAATGGGTATATTTTTCTTGAAAACTGGCTGAATGGTTGGTGGATACAACACTTTGGCACCAAAATGTGACAATTCCATTGCTTCCTGATAGGAAATGGTTGCGATGGGTTGGGCTTGTTTTACGATTTTAGGGTTGGCGGTAAACATTCCGTTTACATCGGTCCAGATTTCCAATTCGGAGGCATTTAAAGCGCCGGCCAAAATTGCCGCAGTATAATCGGATCCACCACGACCTAAAGTTGTTCCAATTCCTTCTTCGGTAGAAGCAATAAATCCAGGCATCACGACTATTTGCGAATCATTCGACGCAAAATAATCGGCGATTAATTGATTCGTAATTTCAAAATTTACAGCAGCTTTTCCAAAATTCGCATTGGTTTTTATGAGTTCGCGACTGTCTTTGTAACCACTATTTTTATCCTTTTGTTTGAAGGC